>CAYNDU010000097.1:0-12859 GCA_964395615.1 uncultured Pirellulaceae bacterium
ACCACTCAATTGACACCGCCCATCGAAATCCTCGAACGCGAAGCGGCTACCGGTGCCGCTCATGATGACCACCTTCAGGAGCTGGCAACCGAAAGGGAGACGGCCGAACAGGAACTGAATCAGCTGCAGGAGCAGTGGGATCAGGAAAAAGAACTGGTCGCACGCATCGGGAAACTTCGAAAACAACTTGAGTTTCAGCAGGAAGCGCCGGACGACCAAGAGGAGGATGATGGAGATGCAAAACAGGACGCCGTTGAAACGCAGCCGGAGTCTCCGCCTGCTCACGATAAGGGATCCTCGGATCCTCCCGCGGAATCTCCCGATGATGGGGCGACCGGGGACGCCGCGCAGGCGGACGGCGAGTCGGACGGCGAACCGGATCTTGGTCCACTGACTCCGGAAGAACGAGAGAGCTTGCAGCAGGAACTGGGCGAACTGACCATTCAGCTTCGTACGCTGCAAGGTGAAACGCCTTTGATGCACCCCTGTGTCGACGGACAGGCCGTGGCCGAAACCGTGGCTGCCTGGACGGGTATCCCGGTAGGCCGCATGATGGCCGATGAAATTCACACGGTTCTCAACTTGAAAGAACTGATGGAGGAGTCAATCATCGGGCAAACACATGCACTCGATCGTATCGGCCAGAGTATCCGGACTTCACGGGCCAATCTGGCCGACCCGCGGCAACCCATCGGCGTCTTCCTTTTGGCCGGGACCAGTGGTGTCGGCAAGACTGAAACGGCCATCACGTTGGCAAATCTGCTCTACGGCGGCGAACAGAACATGACCGTCTTGAATATGTCAGAATTCAAGGAAGAACACAAAGTATCGCTTCTGATGGGATCGCCGCCCGGCTATGTCGGCTACGGTGAAGGCGGTGTTCTGACCGAAGCCGTCAGACGCAAGCCGTACAGTGTGTTGCTGCTCGACGAGATGGAAAAAGCACACCCCGGAGTACAGGACATCTTTTACCAGGTGTTCGACAAAGGATCGATGCGCGACGGCGAGGGTCGAGATATCGACTTCAAGAACACGGTAATCATCATGACGACCAACGCCGGAACCGATCTGATTATGGACCTTTGCAGTGATTCGGAGACGGCACCAGATCCCGATGCGTTTGCGGAAGCCGTGTTCCCCGAATTGCTCAAGACGTTCAAACCGGCCTTCCTGGGGCGTTTGACGATTGTTCCCTACTATCCGCTAGCCAGTGACGTCATGAAGCAGATTATTCGCCTCAAGCTCAAGAAGATCGACCGCCGAATTCAGGCACATTATGCCGCAGAGTTTTCCTATTCGCCCGAGCTCGTCAACCAGATCAACGAGCGTTGCACGGAGGTCGACACGGGCGCCAGAAATGTCGACCACATATTAACCCGGACCCTGTTACCGGAAATGGCCGGTGAATTCCTTGCCCGAATGGCCGAGGGAGCGGACATCAGCAAAGTGCATGTGACGACGGGTGACGAGGGACAGTTCGTTTACGAGATTGGCTGATTACAAGCTACTTTCCCATCGACAACCCGATCCTGGCCCACCCTGAGCGGGCTTGGGTGCGGTGGGAGCATGGGTGGGGCAGCCTTCCTCGAAAAACGCAGCCGTTGGGCGTCGGGGCGGGCCGGCCCCCATGATTTAGGGAAGCGGCTAACCAGTTTGTTGGAAACAGATTAACGAATTCGGCACGCGCCATGTGCGTGCCTTGGGGGGAGTGACGGCGGGACGGACCGAATCGGCGCGGCTGATTGCCGAATCCTCGGATTTTTTTTGGAAACTGGGCAACCGAACAGCTTGCTTCTCGACAACTTAAACAGACTTTTGATGGTAACTCGGTTGGAACCGGCGAACGCGTGCTTCGCCGGCATGGACCGGCAAGCGTGTGGCGTATGTCGAAGCATTAGAAGGAGAAGGTCATGGCGGTGTTCGCAAAGTTTGAGGGTGTCGATGGCGAATCGAAGGATTCCAATCACGACAAATGGATCGATGTTTTGTCGATCGACTGGGGTGCTCATAAGCCGGGTGGGGGCATGACCGGTCAGAGTCGACGTCGCGGAGCGGCGGTGGTCGAGGATGTGACCTTGACGGTCGAATTCGAAAAATCGAGTCCGAAGCTCCAGGAAAAGTGTCTGAAGGGCGAGGTCATTCCGAAGCTTGAGCTCGAGCAGACGGCGACCTACGGTGGTTCTCGAATGACGTATCTTAAGTACGAATTGAAGAACGTGATGGTGACTTCATTCCAAGTAAACGCCTCCGGCAACGATGAAGCCGGTCCGCCCACGGTCGTGATTGGTAATAACTTTGAGGAGATCAAGGTTACGTACACCGAGTACGATGACACGGGCGGATCCAAAGGGAACGTCGAGTACGAGTTCAAGGTGGAGAAGGGTGAGTAACGGCGTGCCAGGGGCGGCGCGTGTTGTTGACGGCAAATTGGCAAGCGGAGCCGCGAGTTTCATCCGGCTCCGCTTTTGTAACATGGCTGGCCGGCAGTTCTTTGTGTCGGCGTATTGAGGATCGAACGATGGCCCTTGACCAGTCGAATCGCATGCTGCAGCTCACCACGCCCTTAGGTGAAAATGAGTTGTTACTGACCGCCTTTCGAGGACGCGAGGAGATCTCCGACCTGTTTCAATTCGATCTGGAGATGTTGAGCGACAACAGCGCGATCGCAGCCACCGACATTGTCGGCAAGAACGTCACGTTCAAGCTGAAGCTGGCTGACGATTCCATTAAGCACTTTAACGGGTTTGTCGCTCGGTTCGCCGCCGGTGATGAAGACGATCAAGGCCGTCGCAACTATCGGGCCCAGGTAGTTCCCTGGCTTTGGTTTCTCACGCAGCGAACCAATTGTCGCATTTTTCAGCAGGAGAGTGTGCCCGATATCATCGAGAAGATCTTCTCTGATCTTGGGTTCAGTGACTATAAACTGCAGCTAAGCGGATCACATCCCAGCCGCGACTATTGCGTTCAGTACCGGGAAAGCGATTACCAGTTCATTGCCCGCCTGGCCAAAGAAGAGGGTATCTTCTTCTTTTTCGAACACGAAGACGGGAAGCACACGCTGGTGCTGGGCGATGACTCCGGGGCCTATGCGGATTGCGACGAGACAAGCGTTGACTACCCGCGCGACTACGGCAGCCGGGCGGTCGCCGACCATATCACCAGCTGGGAACATCGTTACGAATTCCACACCGGCAAGTGGGCGCAGACGGACTACAACTTCGAGACACCCAGTACCAATCTGATGACCAATAGCAGTACGGTCGTCCCCGTATCGGATGTCGACAAGTATGAGAAGTACGACTATCCGGGTGTTTATGGGAACACGGGTGACGGGCGCGCGCTGACCGACTTGCGAATGGAAGAAGAAGAAGTGCAATATGACGTGGTCGAGGGAACCAGTCTGTGCAAGTCGTTCTTCTCAGGTGGGAAATTCAGCATTAATCACCACCGCAGCTCGGCGGAAGAAGGCAAGTCCTACGTGCTCGTTTCGGTTGCACATGAAGCCGTCGAGCCCGCGGCTTACGAGACGGGCGCCTCGGTTGATCGAGACTATCACAATTCATTTACTTGCATTCCCGACAGTGTGTCGTTCCGCCCCTATCGCGAAGTCCCCCGACCATTTGTGCAGGGCGTGCAAACAGCGATTGTTGTCGGACCGTCCGGCGAGGAGATCTATCCGGACAAATATGGACGAGTGATCGTGCAGTTTCATTGGGACCGAGACGGCAAATCGGACGAACACAGCTCCTGCTGGATTCGCGTCGCTCAAGTCCACGCCGGTAAAGGATTCGGCGGAATCGACATTCCGCGGATCGGCGAGGAAGTGATCGTCGATTTCCTGGAAGGTGATCCCGACCGCCCGATTATTACCGGACGCGTCTACCATTCGGAAAACATGCCGCCGTTCGGCTTGCCCGATAAGAAGACCATTAGCGGTATGAAGTCGAAAACATACAAGGGTGACGGATACAATGAGTTTATTCTGGACGACACGCCGGGAGACGAATTAATCCGCGTGCACGGCCAATACGATATGGACTCGACCATCGAAAACGATCTTCGTGAGCATGTGCTGAATAACCGCAGTCGGGATGTTGCCGTAGACGAAACGGTTTCAGTGGGTAGTAACCAATCGATCTCGATCGGTAGTAACCGCACGATCGATGTAGGAGCGAATCATGCCGAGACGATCGGCTCGAATATGACCATTGGTATCGGTTCGAACTTGTCGGAGACGGTCGGGATCAACTACAGCGAGACGGTCGGAGCGGCCATGGAATTGACGGTCGGTGCCGTGATGACTCAAACCATTGGTGCCACCTTTGCACTGTCTGTGGGTGGCTCGATGTCGGAGAGTGTGGGGTCGAACCGAACCGCTTCGGTCGGCGGCAGCCGAAAGGAACAGGTTTCGGGCAAAGTCACCGAGAAAGTCGGCGGTGATGTTGCCCAACAGTACGGCGGGAAGCACACCGAGAAGACCAGCGGTAACGTGACCGTGAAGTCAGGCGCGTCAATGACCCTCCAGGCGGCTGACCAGATCGTATTGAAGGCCGGGGGGGCGAGCATTACGTTAAAGAAGAGTGGTGACATTACGATCAAGGGGACCAAGATCACGGTGAACGGTTCGGCAAAGATCGTCGAGAAGTCGGCCGTGATCTCCTCGGAGGCCCAGGCCAAGAACCTGGTCAAGGGGGCCATGGTCAACGTTGAAGCTTCCGCCGTCAACACGATCAAAGGTGCCTTGGTCAAAATAAACTGACCGATCCGATCGGCCACCCTGGAAGGCAGGCGACTCGGAATCGTCCATCAAAGACTGGGAGCATGGCATGGGAAAACCGGCCGCACGACTCGGCGATACCACGTCTCACGGTTCACCCCTGCTGGGAGCCCCCTGCCCCACCGTATTGATCGGCGGCAAACCGGCCTGGCGAATCGGCGATCAGCACACCTGCCCGATCCCCAACGCGCCTCCACCCGTTTGTTCCGGAACACCGCATGGACCGGGCGTTACGATCCCCGTCCCTGATGGAGGGACCGGCGTTTGCCTGATCGGCGGCAAACCGGCGGCGCGCGTCGGTGATATGGTCATGGAGCCGGGTGCTCTGATTCCCCTGCCTCCGCCCAACAACATTGTCGTCGGGTGTTTTACGGTGTTGATCGGCATGGGGGGCGGTGGCGGTGGTGGAGCCGGAGGCGCGTCACCCGATGGTTGCCCCACGTGCAAAGGAGGCTAAGCAGTCATCATGTGCCTTGTGGAATTGCCGAGCGGGCGGCTCGAACTCACCGAAACCGACTTCCAGTTGCCCGGTCCGATTACGATCTGTCTGCAGCGAAGTTATCGGTCCACCACCCATTGGGCAAGTGACCTGGGCTATGGCTGGGGCTATTCGTTGGGCCAACAGCTGTCGCGCGAGTCGAACGGTGATCTTACACTGCGCGCCATGGATGGCCGACGCATTCCATTTGCCGACCCGGCGGAACAAGCCACCTCTGTGAACGCGATCGAAAAGATGGCGGTCGAGCGCGTGAAGACCGAGCAACTTCCCTGGCCCGATCTGCGCGCCGCCCTGCCGGCCGGCGCCTATGCATTACATTCACCCCACTGCCCCACCCTGTTCTTCGACACGAGGGAGACCGGTGGGCGGTTCGCCTGGCGCGGAGCCAGTGATCGAGATGGCAATCTACTGAGAATCCTTGGCGACTCGTCAGACCAGGCTATGGAGGTGCGCGCTCCCTGGGGACGTACGCTGAAACTGGTCCGCGACGAACGAGGTCTGCTTTGCCGAGTGGAACTACTGGCAGGACACGACACGCCGGAGCAAATCACGCTCGTGCAATATGAACATGATCGGCTAGGCAACCTGGTTAGTGTCAAGGATGCAGCCGGGACGCGCCGTTACGAATACAACGAGCATCTGCTCGTGCGGCACTTCGACCGATTGGGCAAGGTCTGTGCCAGTTCCTTTGACAACCAGGAACGGGTCAAGCAGGTATCGGGCCCGGAGAACATCGAAAGAAAGACCTACCAATACGACGACGGGGCGGGAAGCAGCACTTGCCGAGATAGCCTTGGGCATGTCACGAAATACGAGCACGGCCCGGACGATACCATCGCGGCGACCGTCGACGAGGCGGGAGGCGTCTCGCGATTTGAGTACGATGATTGCCGGCGACTTGCCCGTACAACCGACCAACTCGGTGGCAAAACGGCCGTCGTCTATCGCGACAATGGGATACCTGTTGGCAAGATGGCACCCGATGGGAACGCCGTTGCCGTCGAAACCGGTCCGCTCGGCGATACCACTCGAAGGTTATCGGCCGCGGGAGTGGTTGTGGCGGCGTGCGAACGCGATGCCCTGGGCCACGCAACGAAGGTCTCTCGGGCCGGCAAGGGAACCAGTCTGATCGAGTATTCGGTCGACGGTTCCATTTCGAAAATGACCACGCCACAAGGCAAGCAGGTTTCGCTGAAATGGTCGCCCGATCGACGCGTGCTCAACGAATTCGATGACGAAGGGCCGCTATCGGAACAGCATTTTAATTGGCTCGGCGACTTGATCCTCCACAAGGACGCGAAGGGGCATGAAACGCACTACCACTATGGCTCCGCGGGATACCTCGAGCGAATCGTCTATCCAGACCAGACCGCGGAACACTTGAAATACGATGCCGAAGGAAATCTGCTGGAACGCACGGATCGGGGCGGTAATGGTACTCGCTGGCAATATGATGCGGGTGGGCGACGTGTTTGCACGATACTGGCCAACGGTGCGGCAATCCGCTCGGAATTCGATACGGAAAACCGGCTCGTCGCCGTTAGCGACCCAAGCGGAGCCAGGCAACAATTGGACTACGATCCGCGAGGGCTCCTCGTAAAACAACAGTTCCTCGACGGGCGCGTCGAACAGTATGAATATGATGCGCGGGGGATGATTGCTCAATGCAAGGATGGGTCCGGACGGACGATCGCCGCGCAACGCGACCCCTGCGGACGTATCACCACCATCGAATACGACGGACAAATATCGAAGCAGTTTGAACTCAATGAAGACGGAGTCTGGTTGCGAGCCGTCTGTGACGACCATGTACTTGAACGCGAATTGTCAACGGAAGGTCAGGCCGAAATCGAGCGGCAAGCCGATCTCGAATTACACCGCGAGTACCTGCCGTCGGGCGATCTGTCGACCGTTACCGATCACTTCGGGCGACGCGTCACGTATAAATATGATGACGCGGGCCACGTCGTTCAAACGCTCGTCAATGACGGTCGTTGGAACAACGACGATTGGCGGCCGACAGGGACGGCACAGGTACACCAATTCGAATACGACCGTCTGGGAAACCTGGTCGAGTGGATTGCGCCGTCCGGTGTTCGGGAGCTTCGTGAGTACGACGCAACGGGCCAGTTGGTACGGCAGCAGGTTCTGGCCGCCGACGAACGGACGATTCTGACTCGCGGGTACCGATACGACGACACGGGCAAAGTAGTTGCCGTCGACGACTCACGGCGCGGTCAGACACGCTATTCCTACGACCAGTTGGGGCGACTCGTCCATGTCGACTCGGATCAGAGTCCGTCTGAAACCTATTCATATAATGGGGCCGGAGACCGCGTCGGGGAGGGGCGAGTCGGGGAGGGGCGTCAATTCGGACAAGGGCATCGGCTGATTCAGCTGGGCGACCAACGACTCGAATACGACGCCTCTGGATTCCTGGCCCGACGTCATTCACCGGGTGGCACGGATTCGTATGAGTACTATCCGCAAGGTCTGCTGAAACAAGTGCTTCGCCGGGACGGCGGCCGGGTTCAGTACGCGTACGACGCGCTGGGGCGGATCGTCCAGCGCAGCACGGGCGATCAACGCGTATCCTATTTCTGGAACCATGATCAGATCTGGAAACTGGATGGAGCGGACCCGGGTGCCGGCGATTTTGTTTTTCTGCCCGGCAGCCCCTCTCCTTTTTGCCAGCGCTCGCGGGATCATTGGTACTCCGTGCATGTCGATCACTTGGGGCGAGTTCTTGAACTGATTGATGGTCAAGGCAATATCGCCTGGAGCGATACGACCAATGTATGGGGCGACGGTCGTGCAGATAGGGAGCCGGAGGCGGTCGAGTCGCCCATCGGACTTCCCGGCCAGATCTGGGACTCGGCGAGTGGCTTCCACTACAA
Source organism: uncultured Pirellulaceae bacterium (assembly GCA_964395615.1). GTDB lineage: Bacteria > Planctomycetota > Planctomycetia > Pirellulales > Pirellulaceae > CAYNDU01. The sequence goes on from CAYNDU010000097.1 coordinate 8,174, forward strand.
CCGCCATCGTTTCTACTGGGCGGCTGCCGGGACGTTTGTTACGCCCGACCCGATTGGAATGTGGGGTGGGCTCGATGCGTATGCCTACCCGTCCGACCCGGTCAACCTGTCCGATCCGACTGGATTGAAGTGCCGGGGAAAAACCGACGACCCGACGCTCTATCGAGGTGACAGCCGGGCGCCCGACGAGATTTGCAAGAAAGGTTTCAAGCCGCAGAATCCAAACGCCGGGCTGACGCTGTTTCAACATGTTGAGGGAGTACCGCCAACCGGAAGCAACTGGGTCTCGACAACCTATGATTCGTCAATTGGCGATTCCTTCGGCGGCGGCGATGGTTACATCTACGTGATCGATAACCCGGGCTGCGGCAAGGAAGTCGATTGCGATCCCGACGTGATGGCCAAGTATGGCGACGACGATGATAGTGAAAAGGAAATCGCTTTCGACAAGGCGATCCCCCCGGGGAACGTACTCGGCTATTTCTCCAAGAGCGCCGGGCCTTCGAGTTTTCAGGTTTGCCCCTAACGTGCGGCTACTCAGCGCTGCCTGCCGATCCAGGCGATCTGCTGGGGATTGGAACGAGCCCCATGCTGGCCAGGAACGAATCGACGGTTTCCGAACATGCAGTCAGACTGCATTGGTTGCCGCGACAACTGACCGCCGAATGGCCGTATGGTCCATTCTCCGTCCAACGTTGCCACGACGCTGATGGTCGGCAGGACGATTACCAGACTCTTGCTCACCTGGCTCGAGCACTGAAGGGCGGCGGTTGGTCGCTCGCAGGGTGCGGAAGCTGTCGTTTCTTCCGCTTTTCCGGATCCGCTTTCCAGCAGTCGGCCGGCAGACGAGGGTACTGCAGCCTGATCGGATTCCGCAAGAATCTGGCACTCGTCGAAATCGACCATGGTTGCGGGGAGTTCGAATCGGTCGCCGGATGGCCCGACGACCTGGAGCATTGTGATCAACAGCGGCGAGCGGGTCCCGATCTGCGCGAGCACCACATGCGAACGGCGGCCACCAGCTGTCTGACCGGCCTGATCGTTGGGGGCGCGCTTGCTGGAACACGTCATGCGGGCGGTGCCCCACAGGTCGCAACGGGTCCACTCGACGGTCCAACCTTCCCGGTGCCGGACGCCACGTTGGATCATTCGTTCCCCAGCGTTGATTGGACGCGGCTGAAAGCAGTGGCCCGGGCACTTGCCTCGACCGGACACGGCAACGTGCCCGACCTGATGGTGGCAATCGACACGCAGATGCAGGAGTCAGACGTTCCACTTCTTGACGTCCGGACAAGTGCGGCGCGCATCGAGCCGTCGGTGGAACACACGTGCGACGAGCGTCCTGGCAGGTGGATACCCTCGATCGTCAGTGCGGTTCCCGTTGGAATCTACTTCTGGAACAATCGACAACTTGCATCCAAGACTGCCCAGGCCGTTGCTGACCACCTCGGCGCGACTGCCCTGGAGGCTTCCGTCGCGGCCGACCTGGCAGGTCTGGTAAGTGGTGGTCTTACGAAACGGACAGCCGTTCAAATGCAGGAGTTCGTCAGTGGAGACACGGGCGAGTTGAAACACGAAACCGACGCAACGGAATCAATGCACGCCTTGCCAATAACTGCTTTGGCATGTCTGCGTCGGGAGCCACCCTGGTTTGATTCTGCACTCGTGGCCGTTGATCCCGATGCACCCGATGCCGACAATGTAGCGATGGTCGTAGCCGCGTTGTCCGGTGCCCGAAACGGCCTGCGCGTGATACCGACCGCCTGGAGCGATTGGGCCGAACACGTGTACGCTTGTAGGAATGTAGCCGAAATTCTGACCCCCTCCCGATGATTTGTCGTCATGGCCGGATTATGAAAGTCACATTGGAAATCGATTCGGGATCTCGTCGTGGAAAGCGGCTGTGGCTGCTGCCGGGGCAGTCGCTGATGGTCGGTCGCACGGAACTAGCAGATGTTTGCTTGCCCGATGATCCTCAGTTGTCGGGTGTTCACTTCGAGTTGATTTGTTCGCGGGATCGAGTTTGGATCCTCGACCGCCAGAGCACTAACGGGACATTCGTGAATGGGGAAAGGATCGATAAAGCGGATCTGGGAGATGGCGATCAACTGCTGTCCGGTCGGACACGGTTTACCGTTCGCGTGGCCAGCGCCGACAAGACTCAGATCGCCGACCATACGTCACTCGAGTCGGCCGCACGACCGGAATTCGATCAACCGAATCCTGACAGAGCGACTCCGCCCGCAGGAAATCAGGCCGTCGTCGATGACGAGATGGAAGTTGCGGACAACGGAATCGCCAAGAAGGAAAGCGGGCAGGAGGGAAGTGCCGTTCGATCGGATCGGGATGTCGAACGCAGCCGACATGCTCCCGAACAAGGGCCAAGACCGAATGGTATCGAACCGTTATCGCCGGACTCGGCGATGTCCTCTCATCGTCAGGTGGCGCCATCCGATGTGCCGGACGCGGTCGAGACTGGTTCCCAAGAGTCAGCAGTCGTTGATTCAGGAGACGATGTACCCGAGGGTCCGTTCTTGCAGTCGGTCAATGCAACACCGTTTCGTGTCGAGTTGATGCCCTGGACGACCCTAAGCGGTGAACCCCGGTTGTCGGTCATCATCAAGTCGACTTGGACCGTGCCGATTGGTGCTCGGCCGAGTTTGGCTGAAGTGCAATTACCGATTCTGTACGGTGACGAGATGGAGGAGGACGACCCGCTATTGCCCGTGCTTTGGGAGTCCGACATGGTGGGCGGCAAGGCCCGATCCGATATCATCGTGTTGGGGCATGCTTACGCACCAGGGGGCGTTTCCGCCACGGAATGTGACGTCGAGCTGCAGGTCGGTTCCCTGGTGAAGCGTGCCCGCGTTTTTGGCGATCGCCACTGGATCTATCCATCGCGCCTCACGTTGATGCCGAGAATAAGCGCTGCCGAACCATTTACGAAGATGGGGCTGAGTTTTCGGCGAGCATTTGGGGGAATCGATGAGACGGCGGCCGCGTATTGCGCGGAGAATGTGAGCGGAGTCGGGATGATCGGGCAGATGACGCCGAAGTCGATCCACGACCGACCTTTGCCCAACTTCGAAGACTTAGAGCATCTCATTGTGTCGTGGGACACCCGACCACGACCGGTGGGTTTCGGGTTCTGCGGTCGAGGCTGCATGCCGCGCCTGAAACTTTTCGGAACGTATGACGACGAGTACCGGAAGCAGAGGGCACCGCTCTGGCCCGAGGATTTTTCCTACGAGGCCTATAATGGTGCTCCGGCCGATCAGCAAGTGCCCGGATACCTGGCCGGCAACGAGCGGATCACGCTCGTCAATTTTTCGCCCGACGGTCAGCTTTCCTTTTCGTTGCCGGGAGTGACTCCGACTGTTCGGTTGACGCGGAGAGATTGCGGCAAGCGAATCAGCTCGCCGGTCGCCGGCGAACCCTGGCCGGTAGAGTCGCAGGATGGACCTGTGCGGAGCCACCTGGACACGCTGGTTCTGCTCCCAGACCAGCGTCAGTTCTGCCTGGTACACCGAGTCATCTTCGCTGCCGGGCAGGAGAATTGCGAGGACATCGTGACCGTAAGCATTGATTAACTGGTTTCCTCGGCAGCTCAACAACCGCGCCATTGTTTGCCGGCGCGCGCGTTGCCGGAGTGTCACGCCCTCATCGCCAGGTTCCCGCCGAGCGCCACCCGGGCGACTTCGAACGCAATAACGGCGTCCTCTCGCGATCGGGCAGAGCCGACCAGAAGACTATTTTTTTCTTGGCGATTGGCCGGCCGGTTTTGGTGGAGAAGTGCGCTGCGATTCGAGTGATCGCAACAACGACTCGGAACGCAGCCGCTGGTGTTCGCTCTTTTTGAGCTGTTCTTGCAGATAGACGATTACGGCTCGGTACCGGTCAAGCGCGGTTTGCAGCAGCTCGATTTTCCGGGCATCGGTCAGCTCGCCGGCTGGGTCGATTTCCGGCTCGGGTGGAAACGCGAAGACTTCCCGGATCTCGCCGCCGCCTTTTTTCGCTCGATATCCTCCGCCAGGAAGTTGCTCCAAGTCTATTTTTGGCTGGACAAGTCGAGTGAGGTTATCGAACGGTGCCGATGGCAGCTCAATGCCACCGCCTAACACGACTTCCGTATCGCGGATTTCGTCGTTCCGGGCGATTTGAAACGTAATCGTATCTCCTGGCTGTTTTCCCAAAACCGGCCGAACTGCCTGATAGACGCTGCGGATTTTGACTCCGTCGGCTGCCAGCACCCGATCACCGACCCGGATCCCTGCCGACGCCGCCGGGCTCTGCGCCGCGACACGCTCGACAAAGACGCCGTCTTGATTTCCCTGTAGTACCATGCCGACTTCCGGTCTGCGTCGCTTAAGCACCACAAGGGATGACTTTCCGTTGGGTTGCGCGTCGAGTGTTCGCAGCAGACGGCGCACGTGACGGACAGGCACCGCATACGACCAACCCGATCCACTCGCCGTATGCTCACGGAAAACGACAATTCCCAGCAGTTTGCCGTTCGGGTCAACGATGGCGGCCCCACTGGACGTTTCCGTCGTGCGCATGTCGCATCGCAGTAGTGGCGGATAGCTGACTCGCGGAACCGTAATCTCAACGCCACTGATGATTCCAAAGGAGATGACCGGTTGCTCCGCCGCCCAACCGGACACACTCTATCGCCACGCGCTTCAG
>CAYNDU010000098.1:0-12807 GCA_964395615.1 uncultured Pirellulaceae bacterium
TCTCCAGTGAACACCTTGCTCAGCCCAACCGCTACGCGAGCCCGTTCCTGCACCATCCGCACCACCCGTCGCGAGTAACGCGACGCGCTAACCTCCGGCCACAGGTGCAATGATTACTAATTCGTCGCCGTCACGCAGCGGTTCATTTTCGTGCCGGGCGACCGTTCCCAAGTGTTTGCCGGAAACGACGACCAGGCCGCTTTCAGGGAGCGCATGACCGGCTGGCAGCATCTGGCCGACCTGGTCGATCGCGTCGGTGACTCCGGCATCGGTTTCGACCGAAATGTGATCGGGAAGGGCGGCTGCTTGATCGTAACTGCGCCCCATGATCATGAATTTGACGTGCATTGCGTGGACTCCACGACATGAGCTAACGGTGAAGATCGTGACAACAGGCGCAATCGCCCCGGCGAGTTAACTGCGTCTGATGCACTCGCCCATGATACCCGTCGTACGTCAACAGCTTTCCCCATAACGGCTGTCCGCAGCCCGAGAGTATCTTTACGGCCTCCAGTGCGGCCAACGAGCCGATCGCAGCGGAAATGGCCCCGACGACTGGAAACATCTCTTCGAAAGGCGGGCAGTCTGGATAGACGCACCGCAAACAGGCCGTCTCGCCGCCGCGAATGACCATCAGCGTTCCGGTCATGCCCCATTGGGCCGCGTCGATCACCGGCACACCTGCGTTCGCACCCGCATGATTTAATCGCAACCGCTCCTCAAACGTCGGCGCACAAGAGAGCATCACGTCACACCGTTGAGCCAAATCCGCGGCCATGGAATCGTCCGGTTCGAAATCCAGAGCCTCGACCGTGACGAATCGATTCATCGATCGAAGGTACTCGCCGAAATTCGGCGCGCGAGGTGCGCCGAGCCCTGCCTCGGATCCGAGCACCTGTCGGTTGAGGTCCGGAGAGATGAGCTCCCCTCCATGGGCAATGATGATTCGACCGATGCCGGCCATTGTCAGCATCAAGGAGGCAGGCCCTCCCATACCTCCGACGCGAGTTACCAGGGCCGTGGACTGGCTGAGTTGCTTCTGGCCTTCGGTTGACAAGACACCCGGGCCGATCTGTCGAGCATAACGTTCTCGTTGAGCGTCATTCAGATCGCTCGCCTGCGAGTGTTGGTCGGTGTCGGAGAATTCCGTGTTGGAGGCTGGTTCCATTTTTGTTCGATATCAGTTGAAAGCAAGGAGACGATAACCGTGAGTTTTGCCCGACGTCGTGATCGTCGACTCGGCGTGCACTGCAGCCAACGGTGGGCGCCAATGGTGTTGGTGCGGGACGAGTATACCAGAATCGATCGACGTTTGCCCGACGGTTGGGAGCGAAATCCGGCCCGTCAGACGTCGGCGATCGGGCCGGCTCTCTACCTACGTTGCGCGGTTCCATTGAGTCAGACTTCAATCGTCCCACCGAAGAATCGCGCCGGTACTGGCGCTCGTGGCCATCGCCCGGTACTTGGCCAGGTAGCTGTTCGTTGGCTCGGGTTGTGGTGGTGTCCAATGAGTCCGTCGGTGTTCAAGCTCTTCGGCGGTCAGATCGACGCGCAGCACTCGCTCCGGAATATCGATCTCGATGACGTCTCCGTCCTGCAACAACCCGATTGTACCTCCGGCTGCCGCTTCCGGGCTCACGTGCCCGATACAGGCCCCGGCCGTTCCGCCGCTGAAGCGACCGTCCGTGATCAGGGCAACCGTTTTGGCCAGGGCGGGGTTTGCCTTGATGTAGCTGGTCGGCGCCAACATCTCCTGCATCCCGGGGCCCCCTCGGGGGCCTTCGTACCGGATCACCACGACCTGACCCGACTCGACGTTGCCATTCAGAATCCCCTCGCAAGCATCTTCCTGGCGATCGAAGATGATAGCCGGCCCTCGGTGCTTCATCATTTCCGGATCGACCCCCGCCGTCTTGACGATGGCCCCATCGGGAGCCAGGTTCCCGTACAGCACGCTCAGCCCGCCTTCGGGGGAATAGGCTGTCTCGACGGTCCGGATGCAATCGAGCGGATCGAAGTGCTCGCCGCCGATCTCCAACTGGGTCGCCGTCCCGCCCTCAACGGCTTGGGCTGTAAAGACGCTCAATTCACTACGTCGCTCGGTGCTCAAGCCCTCCTTTCGAACCGTCCGGCCGGAAGATCGGATATCGTGTCGGGCGACGATTTCGGCTTGCGAAATCCCAGCGACCGTTGGCGCTTGATCGTGCAGCAGTCCAGGCTTTCCTCGCATGATCTCGCCCAGGATCGTAGTGATCCCGCCCGCGGCCTGAACGTCTTCTACGTGGTAGAGTCTGCCGTCGACACCCGCCGACGGGGCGACACGGCAGATGTTGGGAGTCTGTCGCGAAAGGTGATCGATGTCTTTCATGGTAAAGGGGACGCCGGCCTCGGCAGCGATTGCCAGAATATGAAGCACCGTGTTGGTCGATCCGCCCATGGCCATATCGAGTATCATGGCATTATCAAAGGCCGCACGCGTCATGAGTTCTCTTGGCAGCGGTCCTCCCGCCTTGGCCATCGCCACAATTCGTTGGGCCGCCTCCGTGTAAAGTGCTCGGCGATCCTCGCTCGTTGCCAGGATGGTCCCGTTGCCCGGCAACGCGATCCCTAGCGCCTCGGCGAGGCAATTCATGCTATTTGCGGTGAACATCCCCGAGCAACTGCCGCATGTCGGGCAGGCGAAGTTCTCAATATCGCTCAATTCCCGGTCGTCAATGTGGCCCGATGCATGTTGACTCACGGCATAGAAAGCATCGATCAGGTCGACGCTCTTGCCGTCCGGCGTCCGTCCGGCCTCCATCGGTCCGCCACTCACGAAAATAGCCGGGATATTGCAGCGAGCGGCCGCCATCATCATTCCGGGGACGATCTTGTCGCAATTCGGGATACAGATCATGGCATCGAATCGATGGGCTTCGATCATGGATTCGACGCAATCGGCGATTAACTCACGACTTGGCAGTGAGTATTTCATGCCGAGGTGCCCCATGGCAATTCCATCATCAACGCCAATCGTATTGAATATGAACGGCACGCCGCCTGCCGAGCGAACCGCGTCCTTGATGAAGTATCCGACTTTGTCCAGGTGAGCATGTCCGGGAATTATGTCGACAAACGAGTTCACGACGGCGATGAATGGCTTGTCAATGTCCGCGTCGCGAAAGTTTCCGGTCCCCTTGAGCAAACTTCGATGTGGAGCCCGCGCGGCTCCCTTTTTAATCAGATCACTTCTCATCAATACAGACCTTTCCCGGCGAGCGTAGTTCCTGAGTGTATTTCGTACGATTGCGTTTCTCGATGATTCGACGGATCCGTACGGCGAGAGCCCATTATAGTGGGTATTCGGCGTCCATGGTGGTTCGTTTCCCGTTCCAGTCGGGCACCGCTTTATGGCCCTTCGGCGGTCGCGTCGTATGACTCGAATCGACCTTCGGCTCGGTTTTTTTGTACCGACCCGGCCGGAAACACCCGGCCGTTCATGCAGACGTAGACGCCCTCATTCAAGACACTTAGCGCGCCCATGGCAAATCCGATATTAAATGTTGCGTCAGTGTCGTGGAATTTGGCGGGAGTCATCGCTCCGGTCAGGACGACGACCTTCCCTTGTACCCGGCGAAGGTCCGCGGCCGATTCGACCATGGTATCAGTGCCGTGCGTCACGAGGATCCGTCGCTCGGGTGACGCCGCCACCATGTCGCAAAGCCTTTGGCGATCGACGTCTGTCATCTCCAGACTGTCTTTGCGCATGACGGACACGATCTCGTATTCGACACTGACGTCGGCCGAGCGAAACACGGCTGACACCTGAGGCTCGCCGACCTGGTACCGGCTCAGCGCGTCAAAATAGACCTTGTCGATCGTGCCACCCACACAGATTACCCGAAATCTACCCATCTACCGCACCCTGTCAGGTTTCGGGCGCAAACGTCGTGCGTTTGGCCGACACCCTCATCAGTCCAACTCGCCATCGGACACCACGCATCTGAAAATTGAAGCGGCGCCGCGCTGCTCCGCTCGCCTCATATGCCTGTTAGACAGAAAGTAGCGTACTCCGCTGCGATCCGGTTGACAACCGAGCCGGCTCCCCCCTGATCAGCGTCTCTTGAGCGTGGCATAATGGGGCCGTCGTTTGCCCCTGGAATAACATTCGTTCCCCTGGTTTGGGGGACGGTCATGAAGAGATGGAGAGCTTCCGCCGATGCGTTGGACCTTCCTCGTGATAATGATGGTCGTGCGGCTTCCCGCCAATGGACAAGAGACCTCGACGAACGCACCGGCTGCGAGTCTTAAAACGGTTGCTGAACTGACTGCCGCGGAGGTTCAACGCCGCCGAACTCGTTCGGCAAGTGCGCAAGGTCTGACGGATACCCAGCGCCAGACGGCTTCCAAATTGTACGATCAGGCGCTCACTGAACTTCAATCAGCCGACGCATACGTCAAACAAGTGGAACAGTGGAAAAAGCTGAGACAGACTGCTGCAAAGGAGACGGAGCTTCTGGCGAACGATCTGGCAACTGCGACGGACAACCGGCCGTTCCGTCCAACGCCGGATGCCACGGTGGCTCAACTTGAACAAGCGTTGGCGAGTGCGCGGCAAAAACTGGACGAAGAGAAAAAGGCCGTTCAGGACCTGGAACAGGAGTTGGCGCGACGTGCCGATCGACGACCCGTTGTTGCCGAATTGCTCGAAGAAACACGCACGGAACTCCGTAAACTGACCGGATCATCCGCCAATCCGATCGAACCGGGCACGTCACCTGAACCGGCGATCGCTCAACAGACGTTGAATGAGGCTCGGCAAAGGACCGTTCGGGCGGAAATATCCATGTTGGAACAAGAGCTTCCGACGTACGACGCGACGGCTGAATTGCTTGACCTGCAGCGCAGGTTAGCGGCGCGGAGGGTCGAGCAGGCTGAAGCGGTTCGTCATGAGATCAATGAGGCTGTCGAGCAATTGCGCAGGGAAGTCGCTCAACAGCAAGCAGATGCCGCTCGCCTGGCAACCATGCGCGCTGACCCGCGGTTACGGCCCGTCGCTGACGAGAATCTGCGGCTCAGTCGACTGCGCACCGGGACGCCCGATAAGCGAGAAGAAGGACTTGCCGCCAGAATCAACCGGGCCACCGATCAATTGGAACAATTTGATGCTCAACTCAAGGTACTCAACGTAATGGAGTCCGAATTGGACGGCCGAGAAGAACTGGAGGGGATAAGCGAGTACTTGGGGCCTTGGCTCGTAGAGCAGTTGAGTGAACTGCCAAGGGTCAGTAACTTGCGGCGCGAGATTTACGAACGCCAGGCGGTTATCGGCCGAGTGCGTCTGAAGATGACGGAGTTTCGCGGGATAATGGCCGATTCGGAGAGCATCGCCTCCAGGGTCGACGGATTGCTGGAGGAGATCTCATCGCAAACGACGCCTCGGGAGCAATATGCATTGCGACAGACCGCGGATCAGCTGGTTCGGGAGCAGGCTGCTCTGGTGAACGATCTGGCCGCCGACTACTCAACCCTATTTGGCAGATTGAACGATTTGAGCGCTCGGCAACAGGCGTTGTCGAACGACGCGGCCGAACTCCAGGCGAGACTTGAAAAGGACCTCCTGTGGTTGCGCGCGTCCGAGGTCATTCGATGGCACCACTTATCGTCGGCGCGAGAGGCCTCGATCTGGCTGACTCGATGGGACGCTTGGCGCCGCTATGAACGGGATGTTCGATTTGCGTTGCTCGATTCACCACTTCTGTCGGGCCTGTATGTCCTGGTGATCGCCGGCCTGTTGGTAGTGCGTGAATCACTGCGTCGCCGGTTACGTGAGTTAGGACGGAGTGCGGCACGCAGTTACCTGACACCGTTCCGGACGACGGGAACCGCCTTGGGGATCACGATTCTCTTGTCATTGGTCTGGCCGGCCATGATGTGGGGCGCTGGGGGGCTCACCTTCCGATTCTTGGGAGCTGCCAATTTCTCCCGCGCGGTAGGGGTTGGACTGATGGCGACGGGCGCCTTTTGCTTGTTGCTCGAGGTAATGCGCCGCGTCTGCGCGTTGGATGGTCTGGCTCAGTCGCATTTTCGGTGGGATCATCGGCGAGTCAGCTTGATTCGGGGCCAGCTGCGCCATTTGATGGCCCTCGCACTCCCTTTTGTATTTCTCTACGCAACGATTGCCTGGGACGGACAATTGGTTTTTCAGGAGAGTCTGGGCCGGCTTCTTTTCATTGTGGTTCACCTGCTGATGGCGTTTGCCCTCTTTCGGATGATGGGTCGGCTGAAACCGACGGCCGAAGGCGTTCCCATCGTATCGCGAACGTGGCGTGCCCGCGTTGGGACCGGCTTGCTCGTCGGCGGGCCGATGCTGATCGCCGGCCTTTCCTCGATCGGATATCACTTCACCGCCACCCAATTGTCCTTGCGTTTTGTTGCGACGCTGGCGCTAACCGAATGCGTACTCGTGTTGCAGGGCGTTACGCTCCGGTGGTTGTGTTACGTTCGTGGCAGCCTCGCCATCCAGCAAGCCCGGCAACGGCGGGACGCCTGCGAAGAGAGCAGGGATTCGAGTGATCCAGAGAGAATGGCCCCGGATCGCGAATGGGAAAACGAAGTTGACCTGGGAACCGTTATCCGCCAGACACGACGGCTGATGCACGCATCGGTCCGAGTGGCCCTGTTTCTCGGACTGTGGCTGATCTGGTTGGATGTGCTCCCTGGCAATTCGCTCCTGGAGTTTCAGCTCACCGATTCCGGTCAACGGACAGTTGCCCAGATGTCGGAGGGCGGAACGCCATCGTCGGCACAGCCGCTGAGTGAACGACAGAAGGCCGAGTCGTTAACGATCGCCGATGTTGTCCTTGTCATACTGGTTGCCATGGCGGCGATATCCGCGGCGCGGAACATACCTGGATTGGTCGAAGTGAGTATTCCGAAAGATGCGCCACTCGACGGTGGCGCACGCTACGCTGTCGGTATGCTCGTTCGGTATGGGATCGTAGCAACCGGTTTGGTCGTCGTCTTTTCAATTATCGGAATCGGCTGGTCGAAAGTGCAATGGCTGGTCGCCGCCCTGTCGGTGGGCGTCGGATTCGGGCTCCAGGAACTGGTTGCCAACTTTATTTCGGGTTTGATTCTACTCTTCGATCGACCCGTCCGTGTCGGTGATATCGTAACCGTGGATGACATAACGGGGGTCGTCACACGCGTGCAGATTCGGGCGACGACGATCCGAAATTGGGATCGTAAGGAGTACATTGTCCCCAACAAAGATCTGATCACAGGCCGAGTGCTTAACTGGACGCTCAGCAACACCGTCAATCGAGTCGTCATTCCAGTCGGCATTGCCTACGGGTCGGACACGCGCAGAGCGCGAAGCATTTTGATGGGAGTGCTCGATGAGAACCCCTCCATCCTCGCTGATCCTGCGCCGACCGTGACGTTGGAACAATTCGGGGACAGTACACTCAATTTCGTCTTGCGAGCCTTTCTGTCATCTCTGGATGATCGCATGGAGACCATTCATCAACTCCACGCGGAGATTCACGACCGGTTGGCCAAGGCCGGCATCGATATCGCATTCCCTCAACTTGAAGTCCGTTTGATGCCGAATAGCCCGTCCGATTGACGCCCTGAACCAGGTAACGGGCGATGGCTGGACGTTATTGGACGGCCGTTCGAGTGATCTGACCCGATCCGGCCCTTGGATTCACTCGGCAAGGTCGGCCCTTCGGGCCTTAGTGCGGACCAACGAATTGGCAACGTGGTGAATCATGTCGTCGGTTGCGCGAAAGGCAACGACCAGCCAAAGGGCAGCGTCGGAAGCGTTTCGGAGTGGTCGGGGGCGAATGTGCTTTCCTAGTGGCATTTCTGCAGATCACGTGATCGAGTGAGTACGATTTGAACCAGTTCCCTCGGGTAGGCATATTGGCAGGGCCGCTCGCATCGTTCGAGGTTCGCTACGTCATCGCAGCGACACTCACAGGTACCAGTAGCGTGCAAGCACTCAGTATGCCGCGGGACATCACACATGTCGACGAAGTCGCCGATCGAAAGCGCCATGGTCGATCCGCACGCAGAGACTTCATGTGTGAAAAGCAGCAGGCCTCGCTCAAGCTCTTCAAAGTCCGCCTGGTAGCCGTTCAGGCAGATCCGTTGATCGCTCAGAAATGCGTCACGAGTGTTCCAAGCAAAGTCGCAGCAGGGACAAGACTTGAAGTTGGGTTCCGTCATGATCACACCACACTCTCGACAGCCGGCCCGCTCATTGCATCGGCCCATCTAGTCATGCGGCCCATTTGGTCAAGGGGCCGATCGCCGTCACATCGCTCAAACGATCAACCGTGATCATGCCGTTACGATGGCCGGAATGCAAGAGGCCGTTGTGCGGTGCCCGCGCGAAGATGGTCCGCGTTTGTGCCCGTTCGCGGCAACTCCGGCCATGTCGGTCACGCGGGCGACTCTTCGAGCGCCGGCGCCTGGTCCGTATTCCGACTCCGGACGAATTGTCCGATCTTCGCGTCCTCTTGGATGATGTGTTGGACCACCCATTCCACCATCATTTCACGCAGTTTCTCGGCGTACGATTCGAGGTCATTCAATCCCTTTAAGGCACCGTTCATTTCCCGAACGATCAGAGCATGCAGTTTGCGATGACGGTCGAACTCGGGAAACTCGATTTCCTCCATGTACGCTTCTTCATGTTCAAAATGCGATTCCATGTACTTAAACAGTTCCTTGACAACGGCGATCAATTCGTTTCGATTGGCCTCGGGGTGAATCAGGCCAAACACCTCGTTCGCCATTTCGATCAGTTTCTTATGCTCGTCATCTACCTGGGAACAATTGATCGAGTAGTCATTTGACCATTCTAAATGCAGCATGGGTTGGCCCTCCCGGGAAGTTAGTGAATCGCCACGTCGTCGACCGGTCCGGTCGCAAGTCGAGTTTTTTGAATGAGAATAAAGGGGTCAGGAGTCAATTGCCGGAACGGCCCGTAGGGTGCTTCGCACAATTGACTCCTGACCCCTTTACCTCCGGATTGCCCAAAGGAACTCTACGTCACCGGAGTCCGACGCGCTGCCTGGCACGGGATTTCACGGGCGCGATGATCACGGGCTGCCGGTTGGACCGCTAATGACGATTATCCGGTACGCGCACACCGGCTTGCGACGGGTCGGTTGAGGCGAAGGGGACCGCAAGGACATCGGCGGGCAGTAGATCGACGACCTGCACCCAGTTTTGCCAGCCGACGGCCAACGTTCGCCCGTCCGCGGTCAGGGCGAGTGACTTGGCAGGACCGGAACTGAACATACGTGCCAGATCGACGACGCGTCGGCCGGCCCTGAGATTACAGGCTCGGACGACGCCCATCGTATCGAGCACGACCACCGTCCTGTCCAGTGGACCGAAACAGGCTGACACGATATTGCCGTGCAGACCCGTGTGGATGGCTCGGCTCAATTCCGTGTGGGTGTCGTGGAGCAGCACGTGGTGGTCTTTGGAAAAGCTCAGAACATATCGACCGGTCGGGCTCACCGAGAGGTCCTCGATTGTCGTGTCGTGGTAGTTGAACACGCGGGTCGCTACGTGACGCGTCAAATCCCAGGCGATAATGTAATCGGAGACGTCGAGCGCAACGTAGAGCGTGTCGCCATCTGGAGCGAAGGCGACACGACGCCAGTGAGGGATCGGTCGCTCAAAGACTGCCTCCCCCGATTCGAGCTGATATAGCTGCGTCTGGCCGAAGGCCGAGTCCGTCTGCGACGCGACGACGGCCAATTGGTCATTATCCCGGGAGAACACCAGTTGAGTAATCGGCTCGCCCAGGTTCCACTCATGCTGGATTTGGCGAGATCGGCGATCCCATACGACCACGTGACCATCGTCGGTTCCCGCTGCAACCGATTTTCCGTCCGATGATAGGCCGAGTGTCTGAGCGCCGAGCAGAGGCAGTACTTCCGCCTGCTTGGCGGAGGGCAACGAATGGTCCCAGAATTCAATGCCCGTTTTTGGGTTGGCTGACGCGAGCCAGTGAGTTTTCGGGGCAAATACCAGACCATTGCGGCGATTGCTGTTATCGATGACCCAGCTTGCTCTTGCCCGGCTGCGCAGCACTCGATCAATTCTCCAGTGGCGTACACGTCCGTCACTGCCGGCCGAGACCAATTGGCCCGTATTTGGATCAAAAGCCAAGCTGAACACGCGTCCGTCATGGGCACGCCAACTCGTCAGCCGCTTCAGGGCCACCCCGCAGGGCATTTCCGGCGCCGACTCAATACTCCAGAGACTGATGACTCCTGACCGGTCACCCACGGCCAGGGAGGAAGCCGTCGCGTTGATGGCGATCGATTGAGTCACGTGTCGAGTGACGAAGTAATTGGCTTCCGGCTTATTTGAACTAACCAGATGAAGCCGGTTCCCGAAACCTCCTGCGACAAGGAAACTTCCATCGGGTGAGTACGCCACAGCGATCGGGGGTCCGACAAAACGCGACTCGACACGCATCGGTTCGAGGGTCCGCAGATCGAAAACGATGGCTCGCCGATCGCCCGAAACGGACGCCAGGTAGGTCCGATCGCGAGAGACGGCGATGGTGTCCACGGCTTCTTCGTGGGAGACGAGCTGACCCGTCGCTTCTCCCGTGGCTGCGTCATAAATGCGGATCTCTGGTTCAGCGCCACAGACAGCCACCTGTTGATCGTCCGAAACAAAGCAGGGTGTAAAGGCGTGGCCTTGGAAGGCCTGCACGACGACGGGCGCGTGGTGCGATTCAAGGTCCCAAATCTTCAGGGTCCCGTCGTCACCCGCGGTAGCCAACCGATCGGCCTTTCGTGAGAAATCGAGTCCATTGACTTCGTGTTGTCCGGTGTCGATTTCCGAAACAACCTGAAACGTTCGAGCGTCGATGAGGTGAACGGTATCGGCACCGCCGGCGACCGCCAGAAGATCTCCCTCGCGGGAGTATTTGACGAAGTAGAACGGCGTATTCGCCGCGAGAATGGTCTTGCCGGGCGTCCACTGGCGGTGTTTCAGCACGTACCATTCCAAACCGCGCAGGTCAACTTGATCGTTGCGCGGAACGCATCCGTCGAGCAGTTCGGCGGCGGCGCGAAAATCGCCATCCAACCAGAACTGCTCGATCCGCGGCATGTCCGAGACATATTTCAGGTTCCTGGCCGTCATTTCGTTTTCGCGCGACACCTTCAGGGCGCCGTCCAGACGCTCGACGTAGATCGTCTGGGCACGATTCAGGGCCGACAGTTCGCGGTTCTGGATAACCAGGGCGAGCGCCGCCCGCAACGAGGCCGTGGCCAGTCCCAGCGCCAGGGCGCTGCGACCCGGGTGCCGTGCGATCCAGCTGGTCATCCGAACAAAAGGGCTCACCGGGTGAGCCGTGATTTGTCCACCCGCCATGAACTGTTGCAAGTCGTCAGCCAGGTCGGCGGCCGTGGAATAGCGGGACGACGGCGATTTTTCGAGGCACTTGAGGCAAATCGTCTCCAGGTCGCGTGGAATGTCCCCGTTCAGGGTGCGCGGCGCAATGGGCGTTTGATGGGCAACTCGCCGCACGGTTTCCAACGCCGTGCCCGCTCGATGCGGTGGCCGGCCCGTGACCAGCGCGTACAGAATGGCGCCAAGGGAATAAATGTCTGAGTGGCTACCGACCTCGCGATGGTGAGCCGTCGCCTGCTCGGGAGACATGTAGGCCGGCGTGCCCAACACCTGGCCGGTCACCGTCAAGTCCTCGCTCGAGCCAAGGTATTTGGCCAGCCCGAAATCCGTGACATGCGGGTGGTCGAATCGGTCGATGAGGATATTCGAGGGCTTCAGATCTCGATGGACAATTCCGTTGGTGTGTGCATATTGCACGGCGCGGGCGATCTGTGACACATAACGGGCTGCGATCTGCGGGGTTAGCGGGCCTGTCGCGATTCGTTGCGATAGTGGTACGCCGTCAATGAACTCCATCGTATAATAAGGATTATTGCGGTGCGTGCCGACTTCGTAGATCGCCACAATGCCCGGGTGATTCAGTTGAGCGATCGAAAGTGCTTCGGTGCTGAACCGTCGAGACTCCTCGTCGTCCGCCAGTTCCGCCAGCAACATCATCTTGATGCAGACCGTTCGGTTGAGCGCCTTTTGTCGCGCTCGAAAGACAACGCCCATGCCTCCGCGGCCGAGCTCTTCCAGTAACTCGTAATCACCAAAATCGGGAAAGTCGCTCTCCGACGTTTCGGCCGACGTCCCGACGGACAGACTCACCGCGTCCTGCCGAACCGATCCGCCATGAAGCGTCGTGCGCGTGTCCTCGCAGTCCGTGTCCCAAGAATGGTGGTACCAGCTAACGAAATCGAGATCGTCCCAAAATGTCGTCAATTGCTCAGCGATGGAGGAGTGAAATCGTCGAAACCCATCTCGATCACACGTTTCGCCCACGTCGACTCGTCGCAAGTACTCGGCGACTGCTGAATCCAATGCCGAGTTTCCCGCCTGTTGATCCGTCATGAGTCACTCGGCTTGCTCAGTTTCCAAAAGCTGCCTTAGTCGTCGGACCGCCGTTCGCAACGTTGCCGCTACCTGCCCCTCGTCCATGTCCAGGTGCATGGACATCCGGACAAGCGTCCATTCCTGATCGAGGCGAAGCCGGATCACTCGCTGCTCCAGTAGAGGCAAGACCTTTATCGCACGGTGCCACTTCGATCGGCGCTCAAGGTTGCGGCTCGACGAGTCATTTTCTTGTCTGGCTCCCATGTCGAATGACGCGGTCTGGGCCGGCGATCCACTCCATGCGGGCGTTTCCGGCGGCGCCCCACTCGCGCGGCT
>CAYNDU010000099.1:0-4057 GCA_964395615.1 uncultured Pirellulaceae bacterium
TCCAGTGAACACCTTGCTCAGCCCAACCGCTACGCGAGCCCGTTCCTGCACCCGTCGCCCAGTCGCCGGCCGAGCAGCGATTGCCGAAACCCGAGCCAGTCCTTATACTTCGAGTGAGCCAAATCGCGTTGGGCTCCACATGCTGGACCGCCGTCTCCGCCGGCCCCTCGTCCTTCCTGAACTTCCCCCGTTTGAGTGTGCCATTCGTTTGCCGGGCTCGTCTCGATCAAGGTCGTCGTGGGCGAAGGGCCGTTCGGACCACGCGACCCGTCTATCCGCGGACCTGTTTGAGATATCCTCCATGCAGCCGATCATTTCCCGAGCCCAGTCACAACCGCCGTACTTTGTGGGTGTCGACGTGGGCGGTACGAACACGAAGATTGGAATTGTCGACGATAACGGGGCAACGGTGGCCTTTGTGTCGATTCCGACACACGAAGAACGCGGACCGGCGGAGCTCATTTCACGCGCCGCAGCCGCGGTCGGCGGTTTGGGGCGGGAGCGACAAATCGCGCCGAACGAGTTGCGGGCCGCCGGGCTCGGAACGCCTGGGCCGATGGATATTCCCAAGGGTCTGATTCTGGACCCGACGAATCTTCCACACTGGAGATTCTTCAATGTCCGCGATGCGTTATCTGAGGCACTTCGTCTGCAGGTCGCATTTTCGAATGATGCAAACGCCGCTGCCTATGGTGAGTTCTGGGTGGGCAGTGGACGCCAGTGGTCGAGTCTGATCATGTTGACCTTGGGCACGGGAGTTGGCGGTGGAATTATCGTGGAAGGTCAGGCGATCGAGGGTACCAACAGCTTTGGCGCGGAATGTGGACATGTTCTGGTCGACTCCCGTGAGGATGCTCGACTGTGCGTCTGGGGGGGCGGACGGGGGGAACTCGAGGCATATGCCAGCGCCAGCGCCTTGACACAGCGCGCAGAGCAGTTGCTGGCCCAGGGCCGGGAGAGTTGTTTGCGGGCTCTTCTTGCCGACGGCCAAACGTTGACTACGATTTTGCTGGCTGAAGCTGCCGAAGAGGGTGATGCGCTCGCCTTGGAAGTGATCCTGGAAGCGGCAACTTATTTAGGTATCGGAGTGGTGACGCTGGTCCATACGATTGACCCCGGAGTCGTAATTCTGGGCGGAGCCATGAACTTCGGCGGCCACGATTCCAAAGTCGGCCGACAGTTCCTCGAATCGGTGACAAGCGAATTCCAACGGCGCGCGTTTGAGGTCGTTGGAAAGAACACGCGGATCGACTTTGCCAGCCTCGGCGGCGATGCTGGATATATCGGAGCGGCAGGGCTTGGACGAGCCCTGTCGATGGGACGCAGATGACAACCGATTCCACTCCCGCCCGTTCATTAACCCCACGCACTCGGCCCACGTCACGCAATCGTCACCGACTCTCAGAAAGATCGACCGTGCCATGATCGGCATCGACTCTGCCCATATCCGAAACTTCTGCATCATCGCCCACATTGATCATGGGAAGAGTACACTTGCCGATCGCCTTCTGGAGACGACGAAGACCGTCGCCCAACGCCATATGAAAGCTCAGATGCTGGACGATATGGAGTTGGAGCGGGCGCGGGGAATCACGATCAAGGCGCGCGCCGTAGCGATGCGGCACGACCACGAAGGGCAGTCCTACGAACTCAACCTGATCGATACGCCTGGGCACGTTGACTTTCAATACGAAGTCTCCCGATCGCTGGCTTGCTGTGAAGGTGCTTTGCTGCTCGTTGATGCTTTTCAGGGTGTGGAAGCCCAGACGGTCGCCAACGCCTATGCTGCCATGGACCATGACCTGTCGATTGTCCCGGTCATCAACAAGGTCGACCTGACGCACGCACGCCCGGACGAAGTTGCCGAGGAAATGGAACAGTCGTTGGGTATCGACCCGACGAAAATCGTTCGAGTCAGTGCGAAGACGGGTCTGGGAATCGACGATCTACTGGCCGCCATTTTGCATCGTGTCCGGCCACCAGCCGGGAGCCCGAAACGGCCCTTGCAAGCGATGGTATTCGACTCGCACTATGACGAGTATCGTGGTGCGGTCACTTACGTGCGGGTCATGAACGGCGTGGTTATGAAAGGGGATAAGATTCGGTTCCTTCGTGGTGGTACGCTGCACGATGTGCTCGAGGTTGGGCAATTCACTCCGCAAAAACGGCCTTGTCCTCAACTGCAGGCCGGTCAAGTCGGTTACCTGATCTGCAATATCAAGTCGCTCGATCGAGTTCACATCGGCGATACAGTGGGAGCGGCCGGCCGGGATGATGTTGAGCCTTTGACCGGTTACAAGGAGCCGCGGCGCATGGTCTACTGCGGTCTCTACCCGTCCGACGGGCAGGATTTCTCCGAATTACGCGAGGCGCTCGAACGCCTATCGATTAACGACCCCAGTTTCGAGTTCGAGGCGGAAACGAGCGACGCCTTGGGGTTCGGCTTTCGATGTGGTTTTCTTGGACTGCTGCACATGGAGATTATTCAGCAGAGACTCGAAAGAGAATCCGACA
The DNA here is from genome assembly GCA_964395615.1 of uncultured Pirellulaceae bacterium. Lineage (GTDB taxonomy): Bacteria > Planctomycetota > Planctomycetia > Pirellulales > Pirellulaceae > CAYNDU01. Next base: position 2,515 of record CAYNDU010000099.1, read on the forward strand.
TTGACCTCGTGCAAACCGCGCCCAACGTGACGTACCAGATTCTCAACCGACAAGGAGTGGAACTCGAAATACACAAGCCACAGGATGTGCCGGACGCAGGGGACATTGAGGAATTCCGTCAGCCGATCGTGCGAGTCAACATGGTGTTTCCTGCCGAATATATCGGAACAGTGATGACTCTTTGCCAGGATCGTCGCGGAATCCATAAGGGGACCGAGTACCTTTCCGCGACACGTGCCATGCTCTCGTATGAGCTGCCGCTGGCCGAAGTGATCTACGATCTGCATGATAAGTTGAAGAGCGCGACGCGCGGATACGGAACAATGGACTACGAGCTGATCGGATATCAGCCCGCCAACCTCGTTCGGCTGGATCTGCTGGTAAATGGTAACCGAGTCGACGCCCTGTCCGTGATTTGTGATAGGGCCGACGCCGATCGTCGTGGCCGAGCCGTGGTCAAGAAACTGAAATCAGAAATCGATCGCCATATGTTTGAGATCGCAGTGCAGGCGGCAATCGGTTCACGCGTTATCGCTCGCGAAACGGTGCCCGCCATGCGAAAGAACGTCACTGCCAAGTGCTATGGTGGTGACATCACTCGAAAACGTAAACTCTGGGCCAAGCAACGTGAAGGAAAGAAGCGAATGAAGTCGATTGGACAAGTCGATATTCCGCAGAAGGCCTTTATGGCCGTTCTCGACAAGGGTACCGGTCAGCGTTGACCGGTCGGTCTGAATATGACGCCGGCACGATCCCATCTTCAGGCACGTCTCAGTCAATCGCACCGAACAGGTCGTGTTGCTCAGAAACTGCAACGTGCCGCCTGCGCCGGACTGACTCTCTTCATGCTAGGCGGACTGTCGGTCGTCGCCCGAATCAACTCATTCACCATGTTTGTGCGGCCGGCACGCGTCGTCAGCGGGTCGATGGCACCCGCTTATCTCGGACCCCATCTCAGCATCCTCTGCCGAGACTGCGGGTTCCGGTTTGCTTGTGGGGCTGAATTCCTTCCACCTGACGGATTGGCCGTTTGTCCAAATTGTGGCTTTACCGAGAATCATACTGCATTCGAGGGGAACACTTCACGCCGACCTGTCGACAACTTGCGTCGACCGGGTGCCGCAGTTTACGTTCGCCGTTCGTGCGTTCCTATTCGTGTCGCGCCCTGGCAAGTTGTGGCGTTCCACGATTCAGCGGATGGCGGTATCGTGAGCATCAAGCGAGTCGTGGCTGTCGGGCCCGGACGGGTCCGAATTCGCCATGGCGATGTGTTGCTCGACCACCGGCTGCAACGCAAGAGTCTCGGCCAGTTGAATCGACTCTGTGTGCCGGTGTACGACGACAGGCATCGGCCTTCGAATCACGAGGACCTTCCCTGGCGGTGGCAGCCCGTGGAAGGCTCGCACAACTGGCGCCTCACGCCGGACGGCTATCGTCATCGACCTCGCTCGAGTCCGATTCGGTTGCCCCAGCAAAAGGGGTTTCGGAAGAATGAGCGCCTGGAGAATGAGCTTCGCGAAGAAGAGTCGCCGGGACGGTCAAC
>CAYNDU010000099.1:4157-12739 GCA_964395615.1 uncultured Pirellulaceae bacterium
AGAATGAGCGCCTGGAGAATGAGCTTCGCGAAGAAGAGTCGCCGGGACGGTCAACCGTCGATTGGCTGGACTTTCGCCCTTGGACTTGCTGGAGCAATCCGGCTCCGCCACGGCCGCGCTGGCATTCCTCCGGAATTGTGGACCACTACGCCTACAATCAAAACCTGTCGCGCGGTTCGCTCCACACCGTCCGGGACCTGATGGTGACGGTCGACGTCCAAACGGCGTTCTCTGGGCGAGTACTGATACAACTGGCCGACGCCGGCCGGCCGTTTCGACTGGTCGCAAATCCCGAGCGACGCCGATTCAGGCTTTGCGACGACAATCGGTGCCTGGTCGAGGGCGAGTGGTTCACGGCCGATGACCCGTGCCGAATCCAATTTGCTCTGTGCGATCAGAGGGTGCTGGTCGGAGTGAACGGACGGGCCGTTTGCGCCTGGGAGTACGAGCTTTCAGAGCAAGATCGCGTCGTCAAATCGCCGGGGCCGAGGATTGGGGTCGACTCGGCGGCCGATGTTGAGTTGGTTCGGCCGAGCGTTTACCGTGACTTGTTCTATCTTGGTCCGGGCGGCCAGTCCGTCTGGACGGCACCCGAGACGCTCGGCCCGAGTCAGCTGTTTTTGCTCGGTGACAACGTGCCGGTCGCCCTTGACAGCCGCTATGGAATGCCCGTCGATTATCGGCAATTGCTCGGTACGGTCGTACCACAACCGAATTCCCGGTTTGCCGGCCACGTTCCGCGGGGGGTGACTGGGACTCCTGCTCCGAAGGACATACCCGGCGGGCCGGGCATACCCGGTGGGCCGGGCGAATGAGCGCCGGTCAGGCTGAAATCGACCGAATTCATGAACATTTTGGCCTATATCCTCTCGGGCTTGAGCGAATACAATAGGTGCCTCCGAGCGTAACGGCATACCGCCCGTGCGTCGCCGTCAACCTGAACGAGGCGTGCCAGGGTGAAGTTGACCCTCGATTGAGGGGTGGCTTGTAGTGTGTCGAGCGATCGGTTCATGCGGAGCCGTGGGTGTCCGACGGAGAACGAGAAAAGATGAAGAAGTCGAAAGCGGTGCGGTCGAGGAATCGCGGTTCGGAGCCGGTTCCTGCAAAGACGGTGATTACTGCGGCGCCCCAGGGGCAAGCGACGCGGGAAACGGTGGAGTCGATCGTTGTTGCCGTGGTGCTGGCGTTTTTGTTTCGAGCGTTTGTGGCCGAGGCGTTTGTCATTCCGACCGGCTCGATGGCACCCACACTCATGGGCCAGCACAAGGATGTGGTATGCGATGAATGTGGCTTTCAGTTTCGCGCTGGGGCCAGCATTGAGATTGAGGAAGAGGCCGACGAGCAGGCTCGGCTGGAGTTTCGTCATTTGATGCCTCAGAGTTCCGTGGTGGCGACCACCTGCCCCCTTTGTCGCCATCGCATGGTGCTCGATCTTAAAGACGACGCCGACCACAGCACGTTTTCCGGGGATCGGATTCTGGTAAGCAAGTACATCTACGACTTCACCGATCCGAAACGCTGGGACGTTATTGTCTTCAAGTATCCGTTCAACGCCAAGCAGAATTTCATCAAGAGATTGGTAGGGTTGCCTGGCGAACAACTCACGATCCAACGTGGTGACATCTTTGTGTTACAGCCGGGTGAGTCTGACTATCACGTTGCCCGCAAGCCGGACAAGAAGCTGCTGACCATGCTGCAGCTGGTCGACGACACAAAGTTTCGGTCGCCGACCCTGATCAAGGCCGGCTGGCCGGCTCGATGGCAACCCTGGAGGGCTGACGGCAGTGACGCTTCCGGTCAGTGCGAAGTATCGGATCAACGGCACTCCTATCACTTGACCTCGGACGACGACTCGGACGTCTGGATTCGCTACCACCACATTGTGCCGTCAAAGGAAGATTGGGATCTGATCCGAACGGACCAGGCACCGGATAACTTGAGCGACCGGATGGGCCAGCCGATCACCGATTTCTATGCCTACAACGCATTCACTTCCATCGAACGATTCTTGATTGATGACGGTACGTACCGGCCCGATCGACAGCCTGAGGAATACACGACGCCGACCTTCGGAAGTCCGATTCTGCGACACTTTGGCACGCTCGGCCTCCACTGGGTAGGCGATCTGGCCGTCGAAACCGAGCTGGAGGTCGAGTCCGATAAGGGGCAGCTGAACCTCTTGTTGGTCAAGGGCGGCATCCAGTTCGTTTGCCGCATCGATTTGGCAACCGGTAAAGCAACGCTGACGATTGATGATGGAGAGATTCCGCTTGTTTCGGACGATGGGAGCCGGCGAGCCAAGAAGTCGGTTGGAAGCACGTCGATTCGCGGAAAGGGCAAGTACCAGCTTCGGTTCTCGAACGTTGACGCTGAACTGCGGCTTTGGGTCGACGGGAAGCGGATCGCCTTTGACGGCCCGACGACGTATGAGTTTCGTGCCGACTTGCGCCCGGTTTGGGACCCGCAAGAGCTGGGTGATCTTGCCCCGTTGGGAGTCGGAGCACGGGGAGCGGACATCAACGTAACTCGGCTGCGCGTTTTGAGGGATATATACTACGTCGCCACGCGCGGCGGAATGCGAGCCCACGAGTACTTGTTGCCCTACGGTGAACAGCGAATACTCGAGACGTTGCAAGACCCGGCCAGCTGGGCCACGACACCCCTTTTCGCATCGCGCGATGAGTTGCACGAACGGCTAGGTTCCGATCAACTCTATCCCATGGGGGATAATAGTCCGCAGAGCTCAGACGCTCGGATGTGGCCCGAGCACTTCTTCTCACGTCGTTTGTTGATCGGCAAGGCGTTACTGATTTATTGGCCACACCCCTGGTACCGACCGGTGCCGTACATGCCCAACTTTAAACGAATGCGTTTGATTCACTGAGTCATTGGATTCATTGAGTCTCGGCGATCGACGCTTGTCACGGAGGACCGACAACGTGCATATTCTGGAAGCGCAAGGGCTAGTCAAGTCCTTTGGCCGGCGGCGTGTCGTCGATGGTGTCGGATTAGAGGTGGGAGCGGGTGAGATCGTTGGGTTACTGGGGCCCAACGGAGCCGGCAAGACGACCAGCTTCCGAATGATCTGCGGGATCCTGGAGCCCGACGAGGGAACGGTCAAGCTGTCTGGATTGGACGCCACTTCCTGGCCGATGTACCGTCGTGCCAAGGAGGGTGGGATGGGATATCTTGCCCAGGAATCGAGTGTTTTTCGACGGTTAAGTGTCGAGCAGAACCTGTTGTGCATGTTGGAACTGCTGGGAGTTCGCGGCAAGAAACGGCGGCGTCGATGCACGGAGTTATTGGAACAGTTCAATATCGAAAACCTGCGCAAAACGAAGGCGGGGCGCCTTTCGGGCGGCGAACGCCGTCGTCTGGAAATCGCTCGCAGCCTGGTCTCCGAGCCCGAGATCATCATGTTGGACGAACCGTTTGCCGGTATTGATCCAATCACGGTTCAGAGTATTCAATCGATCATCTTTGATCTCAAGCGGCACGGGATCTCGATCTTGATCACGGACCATGCGGCACGCGAGATCTTGCAGATCGTCGATCGCTGCTATGCGATCATTGAAGGCCAGGTTGTCTGCAACGGCAAACCGGAACAGATCAAGCGCAATGAGAAGGTCCGCCGACTCTATCTGGGCGATATGGACGGATCAATCCATGGCCCCCCTGCGCCACACGCCCGATTCTCGCCTGCAGTGACTCCACAACGTCGCTGAGCGATGACCGAGGGGTGAGCGATCTCTTGTGGTGGCCGATCACCGTCCGCGACCGAGTCCCGCTTTCAATATCGTCGATCACGCAAGTGTTGCGGTCGGCGGGTCCCGGACGAACTCGCGAGTTCTCGCATCATCCTTGCATACTTCGTATTCTTCCAGGTGGATCTTCTGTAGAATGGCATCGAGACTGCGACAACGTCGGCGATATTCTCGTGCCTGAGAGTGAATGATGCTGCTAGCTCTAGCGACCATTGATTACGGTGTCCTGGGCCTCTATCTGGCCGCGATGATTGCTATCGGGTTCTATTTCAGTCGCGAGCAGAAGACGAGCCAGGACTTCTTTCTGGCCGGCCGGGCGATGGGCTGGTTCCCGGTCGGCGTTTCCATCATGGCAACTCTCTTGTCGGCGCTCAGCTACAGTGGAATACCCGGCGAGTCGTATTACGTTGGGTACAAACTGCTTTTGCCACCGTTAATGGTCTGGTGTACGTTCCCGTTTCTGACTGCCGTTTTTCTGCCGCTCTATCATCGGCTACAGATTTTCAGCATCTATGAGTATCTTGAGATGCGGTATGACGCGGCGACGCGGTTCTTGAGCAGCATCCTCTTTATTGTCTGGCGGTTGTTGTGGTTGGGGGGAGTGCTTTATGCTCCCTGCAAAGTCTTGATTGTGGCAGCCGGTTTGGATATTCGAATGGAGTGGTTACTGCTGGTTTTGGGGCTCGTCAGCACCTGCTACACGTTCCTGGGCGGTATGAAGGCCGTGATCTGGACCGACGTGATCCAGGCGATCGTGATGGCGGTCGGGCTTGTCTTGATCATCGGCGGTGTCTGGAGTCAATTGGACGGCGGCCCGAGTCGAGTCTGGGAAGTGACTCGCGGTTTTGGTCGGTCGGAGTTTGTGGACACGTCCTTCGATTTGTCCGCAAAGTGGTCGATTTGGGGCGCCATCCCGCACTTTTTTCTCGCCAGTCTGTCGTTCTATGTGGCTGATCAGATTACGGTTCAACGCTACCTGACGGCCAAGAGCCTTCCGGCGGCTCGGCGATCGTTCATATTGAACTGCATATCCGTGTCGCTAATGGTCCCGGCCCTGATGTACGCCGGACTCACCCTTCTGGCCTTTTATCACGATCACCCCCAAGCCATGCAGCCGATCTGGGTCGCCAACGTCGATCCGCAGACGCGTCAATCGCTGCAGGATGCTGACGGGAACGAACTGGTGGCCTGGCAACACGAGGCCATTACGCCGGACAACGTCGATCAACTTGTCGAGCAGCATCGGTTGCTTCGCCCCAACGCCAAGGTTCCGTTCCAGGAGTCGTCCTCTCTTGTCACCGAACGATCCGGCCGGCCCGAGATCGACATCGATCGTCTGGCGATGCGGAGGCCGCCGGGCGAGGGAATGCAGAAAGGAGAAATCGTTCTGAATGCAAAGGCCAAGGACGAGTTATTGCCGCGATTCATCACGTCGCAGCTCTACTCGGGTATCGCCGGCCTCATCTTGGCCGCTTTGCTGGCCGCGTCGATGTCCTCGATCGACTCCGGTTTGAATTCGATTTGCACGCTCATGATCACGGACTTTCATCGTCGGTTGGGGATTGGGCGGACGTGGCTGGCCCGTCGTTCGAATAAACCGGTGGACGAATTAACGGAGGCCGACGAACTGAGAATCGCCAGACCGTTGGTGTTGTTGATCGGGATCGCGGCGACTTTGTTTTCCCTGGTGATTGCCCAAATCAATGATATTTTCACCATCATGATCTCGGTTGTGAACACGTTCGGGGGCCCGCTGCTGGCCGTGTTCTTGCTGGGCGTCTTCAGTCGCCGGGTCACGGCCCGCGCGGCTTTTTGGACGCTGATCGGCGGGTCCGTCTTTACTATCTGGTTGATGACCAGTAATACTTACGAAACAATGGCCTGGCTGTGGCCCTGGCAGCAACGACTCAACGGAATCTGGCCGCTTACTTTCGGCGTGCTCTTCTCGCTGATTGTCGGTTATGGATTGAGCTTTTTGATTGGTCGACCCAAGAAGGCCGACCAGCTGCGCGGGCTGGTCGTGGGCGCAGGACCGCTCGGTGCACGAGGCCCGGAAGAGGCTTCCTTTGCAATTCCCGACTCGTTCGAGTCGGAGGAGGAGAATCAATGAACGACCCCTATTTTCAGCAGTTGTTTGCCGACCGTATTGGAGGCGTCGAGTACGGAAAGACCAACGCGATTTACAAGTTTGAAAAAATCAAACGTGCAAAGCGGAAGGCCTTGGCTGACTATCCGAATCGCCAGTTGCTCGATTTCGGGATCGGGGAAAACGACAGTATGGCTGCCGAAGGCGTTCGGCAGCAAATGGCACTGGAAATCAATCGTCCGGAGAATCGTGGGTACGCGGACAACGGCATCATTGAGTTCAAGCAGGCGGCTGCCGATTTTATGCAACGGAATTACGGCGTGACATTGGACCCGTCGTCGGAAGTGAATCACTGTATCGGCTCGAAAACGGCCCTGGCGATGTTGCCGGCATGTTTCATTAATCCCGGTGATGTAACGTTGATGACGGTCCCCGGCTATCCCGTTGCCGGAACTCACACACGGTACCTCGGGGGGTCGGTATACCAGCTCCCGCTGACACCTGAAAACGAATTCTATCCCGATTTTTCAACCATACCCGCGGACATCCTGCAGCGCACGAAGCTGCTGGTCTTGAACTACCCCAACAGCCCGACGGGACGAGTAGCGTCGCGGGAGTTTTATGAGTCGGCCATACGACTGGCCCACGAGCACCAGTTCGTGATTGCCCAGGACGCGGCTCACCTGGCGTTGACCTTTGAAGGACCACCGCTCAGCTTTCTGGCGGTCGACGGCGCTCGGGAGGTCGGGGTCGAGATCCATTCGCTCTCGAAGGGGTTTGACATGATTGGCTGGCGAATCGGTTGGGTTTGTGGCCATCGCAAGATCGTGCAAGCGTTTGCGGACGTCAAGGATAATTCCGATTCCGGACAATTTATCGCTATTCAGAAAGCGGCAGCCAAGGCATTGAACGACGCGAGTATCCCGAAGGGTGTGAACGCTAAATACGGACGGCGGTTGAGTAAGCTCGTCAAGACGCTGGGCGATTGCGGTTTTTCCTGCGGTATGCCCGGTGGTTCGTACTTCCTATACGTTCCAACACCCCGCGGAGTGAAGGGCGGTCCGGAGTTTCGGACGGCGGAAGAGGCGAGCCAGTTTCTGATCACTCAACTCTCCATGGTGACCGTGCCCTGGGACGACGCCGGTTCGTTTCTCAGGTACTCGGTCACCTACGAAGCGGCCGATGAGGGGGAAGAAGATGTATTGATGAGCGAGACCGAACGTCGGCTGAAGTCGGTCGAGTGGCAGTTCTAATGCCTTCCGAGTTAGTAACGATCCTCACCCGTGAGTGCGAGTTCCACGGTGTCAGCCCAATACGCGATATCCTGCACGCTGTGCAGGATTTCCTGCGGGTCGCAGGTAGCTCGAGGATAGCAGCGCAGCATGACAAAACAGGGCTGACCATTGACGTTGTCGACGGCCAGAGAACCATAGGGAACCTGGGCATTCAGTTCCAAGGCTTGCCGCAGGTACGAATCCTCGACCGGCCCGCATACGCTATAAATGCGCACGAGTCTTGTTCCCCATGACGCGGCGTCCATCTCCTCGATATAGACCGTCTGCGATCGACCTTCGGCCTGTGGGACTTTCACGCAAAAGTGAGCGTCCTCTCTTTTCCAGTGCATTTCCTGGCCTGCCAGACCTTCATGGATCAAGTCGGGCAAGGGCCGGAGCAGCGTGAACAGGCTGCTCAGTTCGGCCAGCAGCTTCGATCCATCAGCGTGCCGGTCTTGGGGCCGCTTGGCCATCGCACGTCGAATGACTGCATAGGATTCTTCAGTCAAATGAGGTGCCAGCTCGCGTGGATCCGGGACGTCTGCCTGTTCATGCAACTTGATCAGTTCGACAAGATTCCGGCTGGCGAATGGAAACTGACCGGTCAGCAGATAGTAATAGGAGACGCCGGCGGCATAGATGTCGCTCGTTGTTCCTCCCTCGTCACCTCGGAACAACTCCGGTGCCATGAAATACGGTGTGCCCGACGGGCCATGGTCCTGATTGTCGGCGAGAGCCGAGATCATCTTGGCAAGTCCAAAATCGGCGAGCTTAGCCGTGCCATCGTTACGAACCAGAACATTGGCCGGTTTGAAATCGCGGTGGATCAGACCGACCGAATGTGCGGCCGCCAGGGCGGCCGACGCCTGCAGCAGGTAGCTGGTGGCGTCGAGTTCGGTCAGTTGTCGCTGCTGGCCGACGAGATGTTGAAGGGACCGCCCCGGCACGAACTCAAGTTCAATGAAATGAAGATCATCCGACTGTCCGATATTGTGGACCGTGACCACATTTGGATGTTGAAGGGAGGCAGCGTGTCTTGCCTCGTTCAGAAACATGTCGACATATCGCGTGTGATCGCTTCGCACGTCGGGGTCGAGCACTTTGATGGCACAAGGCCGCAGGAGCATGTTGTGGCGTGCCAGAAAGACATGTGCCATACCGCCCCGCCCGAGAAGCGACTCGATACGGTACTGACCCAGTTCCTTGCCGAGCAATCGGTCCTGCAAGTCCGGAATCGATGTGTTCGTTCGGTGCGTGCCGATTACGACATCGGTCTGGTCCAACTCGACAGTCGGAACGTCACCGGCGACGGTAAGTTCCCTGCCGCACTGAGGGCAGATCCCGTCCTTCGAGTGAGGGAAGTGAGAATTGCAGCCACGGCAATAACCGGTAAAGCTATTCACACGCGATTCCCGGTAGGTTCCATCGCCGGAGATCGAGCATTCAGGCGCAAACGAC
>CAYNDU010000100.1:0-4923 GCA_964395615.1 uncultured Pirellulaceae bacterium
CCTCGCCGCAGCGATAGAGGCAGTGGCAAAGTAGTCTACTTTCGGAGCGTTAACCGGAGAATACAACCATGAGAAAGATATTTCCTGTTTTTGAGAACGAATTGAAACGGGTGCTGATGTTTTGCGTTTTGCTGGTAGCTGTCACGCTCATTTGCGTCTCCGCCATAGCTGCTGATGTGCCTGGAGTTTTGTCGAGGCCTGATAGTTCCCGGCCGACTGCCGGCAAGGTCAAGGTTTACATCCTGGCAGGACAGTCCAATATGGTCGGCTTCGGCTATCTGCAGGGAGCCCGGCCTGTGTATCCGAGCGTCTACCTTTCGGCTGATCCGAACATCAAGGTCGGCCGGATGCCGGTCGGACATTCGGCGCTCCTCAGACACGGAGTGTATCAGGGGGCTGAAAGCGACGCCCCCAAGGGCGCTAAGGTTGCCATCTATCAGGGCGCCTACCAAGAAGGCACCGACTACAGCAGCTTGAAACCGGTCAAGGAGACCACCGTTGCGCTAGGCACCGTGTCCGTTCAGTTGCCGGCCATGGCTGGGCCGCACACATTGGTGGCTAAGGCCTTTATCGACGTCCCGATGAGCGGGACACACGAGATTCATGCCGGTTTTGAAGAGAGCACTTACGCGGTGGTCGCCTTGGCGGGCAAAGAGGTCTACCGCAAAGAGCCCGGTAAGGAAGCGGTGGTCACGCCGGTTCCTCTTGAACGGGGAAAACGCTATCCGGTTACCATTACCTACATGAAGGGCGGCTCCGCCGCCTTCTGGCTCAAGCATATCGATCTCAAGGGTCAGGGCGATCTTACCACGCTCATTGGCGACGGCAAGTATCGCTGGTTTGCCGACGACGATGGCAAGTGGACCGTTCGCAACGATGTGACCTATTGGGAGACCCGCATCTCGTCGGATGGCGGCAGCGGCGGCCCGCTGTCAACCACTTCCAACGGCAAGTTCATCGGCCCCGAAGTTCCCTTTGGCTACGTCATGGGCACGTATCATGAGGAACCGGTTTTGTTGATCGAGTCGTCCATGGGAAACCGAGCGTTGAGTTTCGACTTCCGTCCGCCCTCCAGCGGCAAGACCGAGGAGGAGAAGGCCAACAAGTTCTGCGGATTGGAGTACGACCTGATGGTCAAGGGCGTCCATGAGACCCTCCAGAAGATCGACAAGATCGTTCCCGGCTACAAGGGACAAGGTTACGAGATCGTCGGTCTTGTTTGGTTCCAGGGACACAAAGACAAGAACGTACCCAAAGCGGTTTACGAGAAGCATCTTGTCAATTTGATTCAGGATCTGCGCAAGGAGTTTAAGACGCCGGATTTGCGGGCGGTGGTCGCTACGGTTGGCTTTGGCGGAATGAAAATGGACCCCGGGCACTATATGACTTGGGAGGCGCAGATGGCAGTCGGCGATCCAACGCAGCATCCGGAATTCGCCGGCAAAGTGGCGAGCGTCGACACTCGTCCGTTCTGGCGTTCGCGCGGTGAATCTCCCACAAACACAGGCTACCATTACAACCACAACGCGGAGACGATTGTTCTCACCGGCGACGCCCTCGGGCGCGCCATGGTGAGACTGCTTGGCGACAAGGCCGAGAAACTATCGATCCCGGCCAAGCTGAAACAAGACTCGGATGTTGAGACGATCTTCTCCGACGCGGTAACGGGCAACTTCAACAAGAGAGGCCCTCACTACTCTCCTGAATACTATCGGGAGATGGGACAGGCGCTCAAACCGATCATCATGGACGAGATGGTACCGACGTTTCTGGAGTCCGCCTTCGCCGCCAACAGCCGTGGCGCGCTCAAGGGGATTGTGACCGGCGAGAAGCCCGCGAGAATGCCGCTCGACATTCGCAGTGAGCTTGACACACTGATCGACTACTACGATATGGCTGGAATTTCCGACTACGGATGGAGGCCCTTCGGCGCCAAGATGCGCAACGCCACCTGGTCCTATTTCAGTTTCGATCCCCCTGAGAAGCAGGAACTCGAGAAGAGCGACCGTTACCGCGAAATCACCTTTCCGAAGGGGATGGAGAACTGGTTCGCCACCGAGTTCGATCCGGTCAAGGCCGGCTGGAAGTCGGGCAAAGCACCCTTCGGGCAGATGGGCGGTAAGCTCGACAGGCGGCGTCCCCGCTGCAACGGGCCTCTCTGCGGTTGTTGCGAGATACCGGCCACGCTCTGGGAACACGAAGTGTTGCTAATGCGGCGGACTTTCGACATTCCGCCAATCAAAGAGGGGCACGCCTATCGCCTGATCCTGGGCGGAGCGGGTTGCGATCGCTCCGGCGAGGGCTTTGCGATTTATGTCAACGGCAAGCTGCTCACCCAGTCAAACGGCGGCTTTTTCCGATACTCCGGCATCCGCGGTGCGTATCTATACGATGATATTCTGCCTGAGTTCAAGAGCGGGACGGTGACGATCTCGGTCATCAACTTCCTGCGCTATACACACTTCAGAAACAAAACCACCTACTTCGGTCCCCATCCCGACTATTACGCCAAGCCCGTTCCACCAAATGGCCACGTCAATCTTTGGATGGAAGAGGCCACACTTTCCCCTGCGATCCTCAAGGCCGCGGCGAAGACGGAATCCAAGTAGTTGGTTGATGCTGTGATGTGAACTGCCAACACTACTCGTGATCACACTCAACTCCAAGTACACAACCACGAATCACACGAATGACACGAATATCGAGGCAATGACATTCATAATGTTTGTCCGGAAACTAAAAGTCACTCGTGCAATTCGTGTGATTCGTGGTTGTCATCAATGAACATCAAAACCCTCCTTTCCGAAACGGAAACACTGGTCACGGATCTATCTGAGGATCTGCTGGCACGCAGTACCGAGAAAGCCAAGGTCGATGCCGGTCTGGGATGACCGAACGTTCCTGAACAAGGCCAAAACATCCCGGATTGACAGCCGTGGCGTTTTTCGCACGGCGACGGCGACTTTCCTGACCATCAACGATCGCAACATGGCGGGACGGACCGTCAGTCGGTCGACTGGTGCCAGCTGCCGCTGACCGGGTCGAGCAGCGTCATTTGGAATCCGGGCGGCGGATCGGCCAGGTAACTCGACGCATAAACCAGCTCGGGCGATCCGGTTACGGCAAGCTCCCCGCCCGCGATCAACAAGCCCGTGATGTGCGTCGATCGGCGCAGCGTGACGTTGCCCGATGCATACACGAATCCACGTATTTCCGTGGCATACTCGTCGGTCGTGTCGTTGTCGGACGTGCCATCAAACGGTGCGCCCGACGGATTGAAGTTCACGCTCGGATCGCCCGCTTCTGTTAATGAACGCGACGATCGCAGTTCCAATTGAAACGGGCCGTCGACCAGAATCGTCGGGTAGTTCGGCACGGCCGGCGTGCCGTTGAAGCTATTCGATAATTCCGTTCCGGACCCGGCGTTCAATACGACCAGTGTTCCCACCAGCCGACAGTCTCGAATCTTCAGATCGCTGCCGCCGCAATCCACGACGTATACGCCCTCACTATTCGTCGCACCGTTACCGTATGGGTTGAAAGTCGGGCTCAGCAGCACACGTTCGATCACTCGCCTGCCGCCCGCGGCATGTACGAGATCCGCCCACTGGATTTCGGTCGCTCGCGCCGAGTAGTAGTCAAAAACAACTATTGGGTCGGGCAGACGGCGAGTGGAAGCTCCCTCGGTGACGGTCCCGCTATAACCGTGGCCCCAGACGCTTCCCCCGGCTTCCACATCAGCGTGCACGGTGGAATGGGACGCGAAGACCCACCGGTTGGCGGCGATCGTCTGGTCACAGGTCAGGTCCGCCGAGTCGAGCATGATCGTTGAACCAATAGCGGCGACCTGCAATGCCTCGATTCCAACGATCCTCGGCTGCAAAGTGACGGAGATCTTCTGGCGCGCCGAACCGGCGAATCCGGTTCCGGTCAACTCCAGTCGATCGAGCCAATCGTCGGCCAGATCATTATCGACGGGGTCGATGCCAACCAGCGAACACGTGCCGGCCCCAATCGTCTGTTGTTCAAACCAGGTCCCACTGGCATAGTTGGCTCGCCAATCCGGGTCCTGCTTGACACGCAATCTCCCCTGTTCAATGGCGGCAAGTGCATTGAGTCTCGCATTGACCTGGTCGACCGATTCGCCGGCCAGTCTTCGCTCGATTCGACGAACCGTCAAGGCACCGGCAGCCATGACGGCCACAATCATGGCGACGCCCATCACGATCACGTGGACGCCGCCACGAGGGCGGAACGCACGTCGAGGGTACTGCGGGGCTGTCATTTCAATCCACGTCCGCGCGCAGCGCCGTGAGCTGCGTCACGAGGCGTCCCTTGAAGTAAACCGACACAATGATCTCTTTGAGCCCTTCATCGCCCGTGGCGATCAGGCTGGGCTGCGCCTGTTGGACGTACCGAATTTGAACATCGCGACGCCACCCATTCTGCAAAATGACCGGCGTTCCAACCGCATCGACGGGCGGCGACGCATCCCAGCCGTCAAAGTCATCAACATCGTCGAACGGTTCGCGCGTGCCCGTCTGCTCGTCCGATTCCGGGCCCCACACTCCGGCCGTGCCGTTAGTAGTCGAATCCACCGGCTCCTCGTAACTGGCATCCAGGATATGAGCCATGAGATCGCGAGCCAGTAACTCCCCAGCCATCGACGCAGCGTTCGTACGTGATGATCGGACGACGGCCCCAAGCGTTTCGAGGGACGCGACGAGCAGCACGCCAACGATGGCTGTCGCAACGGTCACTTCCAGTAAGCTGAGCCCAGCGCGGCGTCTTCGCCTCGCGCGACCGTTCGGTGAAACGCTAAGGCCCCGTGCATTCATGGCCCACTGACCTCCGGTCGGTCCAGCACCGACGTCGATGAGCGCAACCGAGTGGCGCTCGCAGTATCGCTCTGCAATTCGACAG
>CAYNDU010000100.1:5023-12739 GCA_964395615.1 uncultured Pirellulaceae bacterium
GTCGTCGCGGTCGCCGTTGCCGCAACCTGGCCGCCGGTAGCACCCCCTGTAGCGACCGTCACGGCAGCTGCATCCGTTTGCACCGACGGCAACGGGTCGATGGTGTAGCCGAGTGAGAACCGCTGTACCTTGTCAATGAGCGTGCGAGCCGCTCCGCCGTTGTACGATCGAGTCAGTGGATCTCCGGGCTGTCCGGACCATTGGTACACGATCTCCTCGGATTGACCGTCCCCATCACGGTCGGCGACGGAAAAGGCCACGGCGTGTGTCTCTCGACGAGTCACGCTGATTGCCATCTGCAGTTCATCCAGCAACTGCGCAACCACACCCGACCCCGAAATCAATCGGCTCCCTGCGCTGGACGGGTCGATGGTCTGGGCGGCAATGAAGAGAGCCCCAAACAACCCGCTCATCAGTATCGTTGCCGTCGACATGCTGACAACCAGTTCCAGCAGTGAGTGCCCTCTCCAGGTTGAACGTCGCAAGGCCATTACGATCCCATCCTATGCATCCCGTCGATGGAAATCGTGCCGTCGTCCGACACGGTCACGGCACTGGTATAGCGACCGACCTGAAATTCCACGGTTCCACGCGTGTCGGGCAAACCAAACCCGTTGAACACGAGTTTCTGATCGTCGCCGAACCGGGCGATTGTCAATTGGGCCAGAATCGGGGCCGAGCGACAATCAATCTGGTAAGGCCGGCCCGGTCGGTCAGGGTCGTCAAGGTCGCTCAGCGTATAGCTCTGGTTGGCCGTCGAGAACTGGATGCTGCTCGTCGCACTGCGCTGGCGTGCGTCGTGGCGCGCCAGGCGTAAGTGAGCAGCGACCTGCTGAGCTGCCGCCAGGGCCCGCTGATAGGAGAGTGAGTCGATCATCTTGGGGACACTCACTGCCGCAACAACGCCAATGATCAAGACGACAATAACCGTCTCGACGAGCGAGAAGGCGGCGCGGGTCGACACGGCAGGTCGATCATGCTTGGTTGCCGTCAGTTTTCCTTCGCCCTGTCTCATGATCACACATGGACCTGTAAAATGGTCGGGACCGTGCCGCCGGCCGAACGGCCGACTCGCAGTGACCGTACGCCGTATTCAGGTTATCCGCTAAGAGTTGACTTCCGGGAATTCACCGGCGGCCGAGTGATCTCCGAGTCCTTCCATTTCGAGGCTGGAGGGTGCGGCCGGCGCGCCGGCCCGTGCCGCAGGGCGCCTGACCGCCGTTTTCCTTGTAACATGCTCATCACGGATCCGATCCAATTCAGCGAGGTGGTCCAACGCCAGGCGAACCACGCGGGGATCCCACTGACGATTGGCTCCCTCCTGCAGCACTGAAATGACCTTCTCCTCCGGCAAGGCCTTGCGGTAGGATCGGTCACTGGTCATGGCGTCGAACGTGTCGGCTACCGCCAGAATACGTCCATCGTTCGGAATGCAATCGCCCGCCAGACCGTCCGGATACCCACTCCCGTCCCAACGCTCGTGATGGTGAAGAACGCCCAGCAGGATTTCGTCCAGGTCCTTCAAACCATACAAGATGGCCCATCCCTTCTCGGGATGCCGCTTGATTTCTCGGTATTGTCGGTCGTTGAGTCGTTGTTCGTTGTTCAACACCTCGTCGCGTATGGCTATTTTTCCAACGTCATGAAGTAGACCCGCAAAGTAGATCCTCTCCTGCGCGCTCGGCCCGTATCCACTCAACTGCCCCAATCTTCTTGCCACCATGGCGACCCGCTCGCTGTGGCCGGCCGTGTACGGGTCCTTCGCATCCAGAGCGTTGACCAGCGCACGCACGGTTCCAATCAATAGCTGCTTCTTCTCCTCAAACAACCGAATATTGCGAATGTGTGCCGCCAGTATCGACGCGGTGGACTTAACCAACATCGCCTCATTGGTGCCAAACTCGTCGCCATTCACGCCGTTCGCCGGTCGCTCCCCGCGCCGCCGAGCATTCGACATTGCCTGCTGACGATCCACGACCACAATCCACCCGTAAAGGTGATCTCGGTGAGCTACCGGCTCCAGAATCAGATTTCGTTGCCGGTCGACTGCCAAACCCCGTTGAGAATCAGGTCCGCGGTTCAAGACCAGCGTCTTGCACCGAGCGGAATCCCCATAAGTCTTGATAATCGTCTCAAGATGCTCGACGTAATCGGCCGGCGAGTTAACGTGGATCGTACGCAACGTCGCGCGCTCCGCACCGGCCTCACAGAGACCTTCGTCCTGGTCAACCGGCGAAAAGGCGATCCATGTGGCCGCCACGCGTTGCCCCAGTTCGGGGAGCAACCGTTCGATTAACGGCGACGCGTCGGTCACCTTGGGAGGTACGGCCGATTGGGCCACCGCCGATTGCAGAAACGTCAGTTCCTCCAAATCGCCCGAGACCTGTTCGACCAACACATCGCACTCGTATTGCATGTCCGCCAGCCGTCGATCGCCGTCCAGCCGACTTCGCACCTGCCTGGCAACTCGCAATATCCACTGAGGATCGGAGCATGGAACTTCGGCCGACGCGATGACCCAGCCGTACTCGATGTCCGGCAATCGCAGAGCCAATTGCCATCGACCGTCGCTCAATGGTTCGACGCGTGGGGCTGCACCCCGCCCGACAAGTTTATAGGCCAGCGCTGGCGGCGAGCCGGGTGTTGACACGATCCCGTCATCGCTCGCCCGATCACCGCTCGCGCAAGGACGGCCCGCGTCCGATGGTCCGGGCCCAGCCGTCGGGTCCACGCATGCCCAAAAATCAAATCGTGCACCAAACGCGTCGCGTAATAAAGCGCCCAATTCCAAACGAGCGCCGTTGACCGCAGTCAGTACCCTATCGGAATGTGTAAGATTCGCCATGACCACAGGCTTGTAGCGATTATTCGGACAAGACCACTTCGCGCGACGGGTCCGGACGCTCGTTCGCCCACTAGACCCACCAAAAAAACCGAGAAACCGTACGCCCAGGGGGCGTCGAGTCAAGCCGTGACAAAGGGAGAGCTACCACTTTCGGGTAGTTTTCCGGAAAAAGACAATGGGGGGCACGTTAACAACCAAGCGTAACCTATGTTTGATGCGCGGCCGCTACCGGTCGCACCGTAGTATTCTGAAGAATGACAGAGCACCATAGGGGAGTGCCATGCGTCGTCGAAACGGATTTACGCTCGTGGAACTGGTTGTCGTGATCCTCATCCTGGGTATCCTGGCGGCGGTCGCTGCACCAAAGTTGTTTAATACATCGGCAACGGCTACCGATAACGGGCTGAAGCAAACGCTTTCGGTCGTTCGCGATGCGATTGAGCTCTATGCCGCTCAAAACGGCGGGCAGTTGCCTGGCCAATCGAGTAATCTCCCAAAGGATCTGGAACCCTTCCTGCGAAGCGGTTTTCCAACGTGCCCCGTCGGA
Organism: uncultured Pirellulaceae bacterium; assembly: GCA_964395615.1. Lineage (GTDB taxonomy): Bacteria > Planctomycetota > Planctomycetia > Pirellulales > Pirellulaceae > CAYNDU01. The sequence goes on from CAYNDU010000100.1 coordinate 8,416, forward strand.
AAAAAAGATAGCACGGTTGCCTATACAACCGGCACCGCCATCACCGCCGACGCCAGCCCGACCGCCAGCTGGAAATATTCAACCGATTCCGGTGAGTTCGTCGTGAACGACAGTAGCGCCACGGCCAGCGACCCAGCCGTTACGTACGACGCCCTGTAACAAAAACGTGGCCCTCCCCCGTCCTCTCGGCCATCCCCCTATCGGACGTTGACCGTTCGATACGTGCGATCGCCTTCTATCCGCTGCAGCCCTCCGGCTTTCTGCGGGCCCCCCGCATTGCAGTCTCAACATCTATTGGCTACCTGCTGCCCGCCACTCGCCTGCTCTGCGTCCAAGAGGGAATATACGCAATTTGCGCAGCATAAGACGACTGCATAAACTCTTTGGAATTTTGAGAAGAAATCGGTTGTTCCGGTCCGATAAAGAGATCGAGAAGCGCTGCTTTCGCGCCACACGTTGATCTCCGTACAAATTGTCGAGTCAATGCGTGCCGCGACCGGACCGTGGCAAAGTTGCAAAAACCGGTGTTGGCAAATCATGTGTCTCGAACGTATGTGGGGACGTTTGAAAGGCAATCACGAATGTCAGGACAGGCGGGTGAAATGACCGTTGACGAATATCACATACTGGTCGCCGAAGACAATCGGGCGATGGCAAACGTGTTGCGATTCAACCTTGAGCGGGCCGGGTACCGAGTCACTTTAGCCCACACGGGGCGTGACGCGCTGGACCTGGTTGCAACGGAACAGTACACGTTGATCGTGACCGACCAACAGATGCCCGAACTAAACGGACAGCAGTTTTGCGCGGAGATGCGATTGGTCGAGGGCTACTCGGACACGCCCGTCATTATGTTGACCGCCAAGAGTCTTGAGTTAGACGCAGAACGATTGCGGGCGGACCTTGGCATCCGTCGCGTATTCGGCAAGCCGTTCAGTCCGACGGAAGTGGTCGAAGCGGTCGGCCATTGTCTCGCCGCGGCCGGGCCGCAGCCGACGGCCGGCTGAACCGCGGGGCCGGACGCGGAACGGACTTCTTTGACGAATGGGTTTCGAACGGCAGGATCAGATAACAGCAAACGATGATGGCAACCGGAAAGTCCATTCCGATTCGATTACCGAGGCGGATAGTTGTTTACTATCTGTTCTTTTGCCTCGTCTCGGTTGTCTGGATTTGCGCAGGCGCGGCGTGGGTAACTCGGGCCGTCGTCCAATCGCGGTCTGAGAGCATGGTACTGACGCGTCTGAGTCGCTATGCGTCGCGGTTTGAGATCGATTATCTGCGAAGCAAGGGGGCAAACTTTCAAACGCTGGTCGAGTCGATACGGGGCGAGCCGGGAACCGTCTATTGCGCCGTGGCTTCACACGACCACCGCTTCCAGGCTCATTCCGACGTTACTCAGAAGGGTCGCAAGGCGGCCGATCCCCTCGGCGACCGGCAACGAATCGGACAAATCGAACGAATTCGTTATGAAGCACCTACCGGTCAACCGATGGCTCAATACCGGATTCCGCTACTGGCAGGCGCCGAGCATGTGGCGGACCTATGGGTCGGAACCAACGAGCCGGGCGCGCTCGGCCTGTTCTTGTCAGCAGCCGAGTTTCTGCCGTTCGCAGTGCTCAGCCCCTTGCTTTTGTTGGGATTGGGCGCCGTGTTCATTCATCGGGCCGTTCGTCCGCTGGCGGACGTCGACTCACAGTTGGCAGCGGTCGCAACCGAACCGATCGTCTCGGACGCCGACCTTCGACCGGTCAAAGTGCGCGGTGCCGCGTCACTTGGCTGGAACCGGTTGGTTCACGATCTCACATCGGACCGCTATCCCGTCGACCTGCAGCAGCGTCTCAATGATCGAGCCGAATCGCGTCACCGGAGAACGAGCGACGATTGGCTGAACAGCATTCCTGAAGGCATCGCGATTACCGATCGTGAGGGCAGTATATCGTTTGCCAATCGGGCCTTCTGTGCATTGGCGGGCTGGCAGACCGATCAACCGGTTCCCGATCATCGATCGGTCGCTGACTGTTTTGCGTTACAGAGTTTCTCCCCGGATGACACCTTGCTGCAGTCGACAGCGATGAACCGAAACGTCGTCAGTGAGGTCGTTCAGGAAACGGCTTCGGGGGACCGATACTTGCGCCTCGGTCGGTTCCCAATCCGCGCCGAGGAACCGGACGAACAGAGTCGTCACATTTGGATGGTGCGCGACGTCACACCTCAACGTCTCGCCGATCGCATGAGGGACGAGTTCCTCGACTCGGCCACTCACGAACTACGGACACCCTTATCAAACATCAAGGCATATGCCGAGACGTTGGCATTAAGTGACGTCATGGAGGTCGAGCAGCAGAAAGAGTTCTGCAACACGATCAACACGGAATCGACACGGCTGGCCCGGTTGATTGACGACCTTTTGAGCGTCAGCAGTATGGAGTCGGGGTCGTTGGCAATCACGCGACAGACAGTTAACCTCATGCGACTGCTGCAGGAGGCGGCGGACAAGATTCGGGCCCAAATGGACCAGAAGCAAATTCAGTTCGAGACAATACTCCCGCCCAAATTGCCCGAGTTGAGTCTGGACAAGGACAAGTTCGTCACAACGCTGGTCAATCTGCTCGGCAACGCGGCCAAGTATACGCCGGCCGGCGGCCGCGTCGCGTTCAAGGCTCGAGTCGGTGACCGCCGGTTGGTGATCGACATTGAGGACTCGGGAATCGGTATTTCCGAGCAGGAGCGGGCGCAGGTATTCGACAAGTTCTTTCGCAGCAAAGACGGTCGAGTCCAAGCGGAGACGGGAACCGGTCTTGGACTCTCGCTGGCGCAGGAGATTATCCGGCTCCACGGCGGATCACTACAAGTAAGAAGTCAGTTGAACGAGGGAAGCACCTTCACCATTTCGTTGCCTTTGGGCAAGACGGAAGAAGTTGCGACTCCTGTCACAACAGCGAGCTAGTCAGAATGTTTCAGGAATCTCGACGGGGTGCGGTCACCGTGCTGGGGACGGACGATCCCTTGACGGTGGAAAATGTATCGGAAGCCGTCGCAATACTCGAACGGTGTTGCCAAACGTGCCCGCCGATGGCGGTGATGGACCTTTCGCGGGTCCCGTTCGTAGACAGCGCAGCGATGGAATTGCTGTTGAACGCCCACGAGCAGTTTGAGCGGCGGGGAGGTGCCTTCAAGGTCGCCTCGCCGACCCGGCTCTGCCTGGACGCTCTTCAAGCGACAGGCGTGGCCGATCAGTTGGACGTTCACGACAGTCTGGCAGATGCCATACGGAGTTATTTACGATGAGTTCGGTAGTGGGACCATCGATACGGACGATGCGCGGGGCCGCTTCCACGACCTCGCACGAGAACCGCGTGCCGGCAAGTGCGGACGTCCTCGCACGACCCGACAAACCGCTCGGTGAACAGTTGGTTGACGCCAGCTTGCTGTCGCTCGAAGATCTCGAGGCGATTCTGGAGGTTCAATGGCAGAAGGGCAAACGTCTGGGCGATCTCCTGTTTGAAATGGGAGTCGTTCGCGAGGAAGAGCTGCTGCCGATTCTCTCCAAATCGCTCGGCCTGCCGGCCGTCCGGCTGCGTGATGGGCTGGTCGATCCGTTGGCCCTTCAGCTGATTCCTGCCGACGTTGCTCAGCGGCTGCATGCCGTTCCGATCTTCAAAGTCCGCTCGACGTTGACGGTGGCGATGGCCGAACCTCAGAACTTGCAGCAGATTGACGAGCTTGAGCAGCTGACCGGTTTGCTGGTGCGACCCGTTTTCGCCCTTTCGGCCAGTATTGATCGATTACTCGACCGCTGTCGTAACGGCCAGTTTTCGGTGGACACGGTCACGGCAGACCTGGATGAATCAGCCGTCGAACTTCAGGAGGACGCCGCCAACGAAATGGTGTCGGTTGAGGCACTCGTCGATGGCAGTCCGGTAATCAACCTGGTGAACTACCTGATTCTGAAAGCGATTCAGAAGGAGGCCAGCGACATCCACATTGAGCCCGCGCGAGGGCACGCCGTGGTTCGGTTTCGCGTCGACGGCCAATTAGTGGAGGTGCTGCGGCCACGGCTGGACATTCATCCGGCCGTTGTGTCTCGGATCAAAGTGATGGGAAAAATGGACATCGCCGAACACCGTACGCCGCAGGACGGCCGGTGTCGTGTGGTGGTTGAGAACAAGGAAGTTGATCTCCGCATCTCGACGCTCCCAACCGTTACTGGCGAAAAAGTCGTCATACGTGTTTTGGACCGTCGCCGTCTGACATTCAACCTGGACCGGCTCGGAATGCCCGCCGACGTGTTAGCTCAGACGCGGAAGTTACTCAAACATCC
>CAYNDU010000101.1:0-2947 GCA_964395615.1 uncultured Pirellulaceae bacterium
CCTGTTGCTTGCGCGCCTGTTGCACCATGCCCTGGATCATCAGGCCGGGTCGCAACCCGTATTTCTCGATCATCGTGCCGGGCACGAACGGGTCGGTCCGTTCGCGAGAGTAGTTATTGTCCGGGCTCCGCAAGAAGCCATAACCGTTAGGATGCAGTTCCAAGAGACCGCCACCGGGCTCCAGGGGAGCATCGGGATTCTCGGGCGGTTCGGCCGGATTGCCGGCGGGCCGACGAGCCGAATCATTGGGGCGCCCTCGCCTACGGCGGGGCTTGGAGTTATTGCTGTTTCGGTTGCCGCCACGCCCACCACCGGACCGTGATCGTTGCTTCTTCTTGGCCATGGTTCACCTGGCTGGTCGCATCTCATTGGGCGACCGCTAAAAACCTAGAATCACTGATGCGTCATCTTCAACAACAGGACATCCGGAACCGGGTTTCTCCCAATTCCCACCCCACTCACATGCTGCTGTGAAGGTCAGGACTCAGAACGGTTGCCCTCGACCACCACCGATCGATTCATCCGATCGGCAAAACCGGGACAACGAGGATAGTACGTTGGTGGCAAATACCGCTGCGGCTAACCGCTCTCCGTCGCGCCGCACGACCGCCACATTGGGCCTACTACCACATTGCAGATTCGAAAACGATGCTCACGCCCACAACCGTATCCCATTCGGAATACGCCGATCGCGGGTCGAGTGAATCGAGCTCAACCAAATCGAGCTCCATCGGATCGGGCTCAACACACTTCGCGGATCTTGATTGTTCAGTACACCCTGTCCTGGAGGGCCAAACGCCGAGATCCCTTCCGCGCCGAACCGTGGCTTAGGTCGCATAGAGTGATAAACACCCGTCGCGACAGCTTTCTTCGAGATTCGCTGCTGCCTCAACTAAACCGACAACCCAACGGGTCCGAGCCTAACCTACACATCCCGCCAACGTATGAGCTGGAGTCTCGTAGCAAAGCCGTCTGTTGGCTGGGCCGCGCTGATACAGTGCCTGTCACTAAACGGCCGGCTGACCAACGCTCGAAATACCCAAAGGTCGACTACCAAAGTGGTTGGTTGCTATCGGGGCGACCACCAGTGGGGCCCCACACATCATGCGATTGGGCAAGCAGCGCCTACAATGCATGGCAGAAGTCTGCTAGCTATCGGCATCTTACTCATCTGATCGTCTGTGTCAAGCGACGGCTGGAGCCAAAAGCAGACAAAATAGCGAGTTTTTTCGGCTTTTTCCGGCGGCGCCCGCAGCGACTGCGGAGGGCGCCATTTCCCGGTTTCTTTGCCTATCCGGTATTTTTCCTACGACCGGTGTGACTGTTATTCCGATAACTACTTCGCAAGAACTCGAAGTCTCGAATTGTTACACCACTTAGGAAGGTTCGGTCATGGGCGTGTTTAAACGTATGGGCGTCATCGTTGCCGCCGTCGCTCTCTGCTTTACCACCGCGGTCGAAGCACAGCAGAGCGTTTCCTGGGTGAACGACTGGAATCAGGCAGCCCAAATGGCAAAGGCCCAACACCGGCTCGTCCTGCTCCACTTTTGGGACGACAACTGCCCGCCATGCCGAAAACTCGAACAAGGCGTCTTTTCCAAACCGGAGTTCCTCCGGGCCGTCCAAACGAACTATGTGCCGGCAAAAATCAACGTCAGCCAGAACCGTAAGTTGGCCGACCGACTGGGCATCCACCAATGGCCAACCGACGTGATCGTCACGGCCGACGGCCAGGAGTTGTTTCGCGGGGTCAGTCCGCAAGATCTCAACCGCTATACCGCCGTGCTCGACCAGGTCGCCGCACACGCTCGCCTGAATCTGCCGGCAGGCCCAACCAGCCAACTCGGGCAAGGAATCGCGCAGAATTCGGCACCCGGTGCCTATCCACGTCAGGGCGCCTTAACGGCCAACCCATACACGAGGGGTGATTTCGCCACCCGTGACTCAGCGTTGAACCAAGGCGGAGCTTTTCGAACCGATACCGCGATCCGGCAACCGGCGGCTCAACCGGCCAACAACCGTTTCGTCAACCAGCCCCCTCAGTACTCAAGCCAAGGCCCAAGCAACCAGGGCCTAAGCAACCAACCTGTCAACCGAGGCCCGTCGTCTCCCGGTCAATTTGCCGCGAGTCAACCACTTGCCGCGAGTCAACCATACGGGGCAAGTCAATACCGTACGAACCAATCCGGTACCAACCAGTATGGGGCCGGTCAGTACGGCGCACGTGCGGCGAACGACAGCCGTGTCGCTCAACAATCTGCGTATGGTCCGCGCGCCGGCGAAAACGGTTCGGTCAGTCCCACTTCCTATCAGGCGGGGAGCGGCGGCTCGTTTCCGATTCAAGCTGGAGCACCCACGAACCGTGCCGCACCTTCGGCACAGAACCAGCCGCAGCCGATGGACAACCAGTTCGTCGTGCCGTCGTCGGCCAACCGACCGCTCGACCCAACCGCGGCCGCCGGCCGACAGGTGCAAGCCGGACCGACCAACGGGCAAGCGATCACTCGCCAGCCAACCGAATCGAGCGTGGACTCGTCGCGCCTCGGCCTGGAGGGGTACTGCCCGGTGACGTTGGCCGAGCAGGAGCGGTGGGTCAAGGGGGATCGGCAATGGGGCGCCGTTCATCGCGGTCGAACGTTCTTGTTCGCCAGTGCCGAAGCGCAACACAAGTTCCTCAGCAACTTCGACAGGTACGCCCCGGCCCTTTCCGGATTCGATCCCGTCCGTTACGCCGACCTGGGACAACTGGTCGACGGCAAGCGGGCTCACGGAGTATTCTACCGTGACCAGGTCTATCTGTTCAGCAGCGAAGCGTCGCTGCAGCAGTTTTGGAACGCGCCGGAGCGTTACGTCCCGGTCGTGGAGGCGGAGCGTCAGCGTCAGGCGACCCTTGACCGCACGCGGCGATAGGGGCGCGAAACGCGGCAATCGGGGCGCGAAACGCGGC
>CAYNDU010000101.1:3047-12634 GCA_964395615.1 uncultured Pirellulaceae bacterium
GACCGCACGCGGCGATAGGGGCGCGAAACGCGGCAATCGGGGCGCGAAACGCGGCGGCGCCGAATAGCGGGAATCGATACCCGCCCGCGACGGCGGCACCTAAGAGCATCAATCCGAGGGCGGCGGCGGCGATCAGCAATCGCGTGCCCGTTCGTCCCAAGTGTCCGTCGAGCCAACCGACGGACCGTAGTCGAAAGCACCAGGTGGCCTCAGCGGCGGCAGCAAACGCCAGTATCAGCCCGATCAACAAGGCGACTGCCCCAACGAACAGATCTTCGTGGCCCAGCATCACGGGCCTCCCTCTTCCCAACCACGCGTCCGCTTCACCGCGCGGCGCCAACGCGCGATCATGCGGTCCCTTTGATCCTCGGACATATCTGGTTGAAACTCGCGGTCCAGGGCCCAGTTGTCTCTTACTTGCTGAAGGTCCTCCCAGTAGCCGACGGCTAATCCGGCCAGGTACGCGGCCCCGAGCGCCGTCGTTTCTGCCACCTTGGGGCGCCGCACGGCGACATCCAGTAGATCGGCCTGCAGTTGCATCAGTGGGTCGTTGACCGCTGCCCCCCCATCAACGTTCAGCACCTCGAGGGGCAGGCCGGTATCTTCCTGCATCGCGTCCAGCAGGTCGCGGGTCTGCAGGGCCATGGATTCGATGGCCGCTCGAGCGACGTGGGCCGCCGTCGTGCCGCGAGAAAGCCCGAACAGGGCACCACGGGCGTGCGGATCCCAGTGCGGAGCGCCCAGGCCGACGAAGGCCGGCACGAACACGACACCGCCATTGTCGGAAACCGAGGCGCTGAGCGTTTCGACCTCGCTCGATGCGGCAAACAGGCCGAGTCCGTCCCGGAGCCATTGCACGACCGCGCCCCCCACAAACACGGACCCTTCCAGGCAATATGTCACGCGACCATCGACGCTCCAGCCCACGGTCGAAAGCAGGCGATTCCGTGAAGCGACCGGCCGATCGCCCGTATTAAGTAGTAAGAAACAGCCGGTACCGTAGGTGTTCTTGGCCGAGCCGGGTTCAAAGCAAGCCTGTCCGAATGTGGCCGCCTGCTGATCGCCCGCATCTCCGGCCAGTGGGATCGCCGCACCGAACAGTTCGGGGTCCGTGGTCCCATACTGATGGCTCGACGGAAGGACTTCCGGCAACATAGCGCGCGGCACGCCAATCCACTCGAGCAGATCATCATCCCATTCCAGGGTGTGAATATTGAACAGCAGCGTCCGACTCGCGTTGCTCACATCGGTCACATGACGGCGCCCGCCGGTGAGACGCCAGATGAGAAAACTGTCGATGGTCCCAAACAAGATCTCTCCCCGCTCGGCGCGCTCGCGAAGCGATGGATAGAGGTCAAGCAGATAGCGGATCTTCGTTCCCGAAAAATAGGGATCGATGAGCAGGCCAGTCTTCTCCGAGATCGCCTTCCCGAGATCCTCCTGTTCAAGCCGCCGACAACAATCGGCACTTACGCGACTCTGCCAGACAATCGCATGATGAACGGGGCGTCCCGATTCGCGTTCCCAGAGCACGGTCGTCTCGCGCTGGTTCGTGATCCCAATGCCGGCCACCTGGTCCGCGGTGATCTGACCTCGAGACAGTGCCTCCCGAGCGACGGCAAGCTGGCTTTTCCAAATCGCCTCGGGATCATGCTCCACTTCGCCCGGTCGTGGCAAGATCTGCGGAAACTCCTGTTGCGCGACCGAGACCATATTGGCCTGCCGGTCAAAAACGATGGCGCGGCTCGACGTCGTGCCCTGATCGAGTGCAAGAATGAAGTCGTTCATATTCGCCCACCTGGAACCAAGGAATCGAATCGACTGGACGGCCGTCGTCAATGCATTTCAACGTCGCAACTGCCAATACCCGATCGCAGAAAATTGAACTGAACGTTGGGATGGTCGGCTAACAGGCTCATCGGAACGGCCGAGTCCGGAAGATGCTTCGAGATCATCAGCGTTGTCAGACGCATTCCAAACGGATTATCATGACAACCGGCCTGCCAGATCGATACCTTTTCGGCCTTCCAGGTCTCGATCGGCCCCACTGTCGCCGCCTGGGTCGGTACCAGCGAGACATTCCCTCCTCCCGAGGTGCGAGCGTTCTGCATCACGGTCATCGGGTGCAAGTCGACGATCCGTGTACCCAGTTGACGGTACGACTCCGGTGCGGGCGGGGCATCCCGATGCGCTCCGTCGCGACGCGGCGGATCGTTGAACGCCCAGTGCTTCACGTCTCCCTGCCCGCCCTGCATGACCACACAGCGAACGTCGTCATAGGAACGGCTGTAGGCATCAAGGTCGCCGGTCGGAAAATGCAGATTCTGCTCACGTATCCGCTGCTTCGGAACGATGCGATCGAAACACAACTCCCGATCGGCCTTGGCAAAGGACAGCGGATGCTCGACCCCAACCGCAGTGCCGTCGATGACCCACTCGTCCATTCCCCAGAAATGCGATTCGCGCGCACTCAGATCAAGTTCGAGCGCGTTGACGATTTGGGCGACAAGCGGGAGTTGTTCCGTCGGCCCGATCGGCCCACAAATACCGGCCGGTCGGTCAGGTGTCGATTGCCTCCAGGCCTCAATGTATTCCAACGCCTCCGCAAGATAAAAGGCCTCGATCGTAGGATACATGACAACTCGAAAGCCGGGACGGCTGAGTTGTTCCATGTCGTGAACCGACAGCCTGGCCGCATCGCGAACAATCTGATCGTCGAGCGTCGTGTAGTCCCACCACTCGGGTGCCACGCAACTTGGTTTTCTCACGGGTCGTCCTCCTGGAATCGAGTGGTATGCCTCACCATTGCGTCTCGCGATGATGTTCTCGCGATGATGTCCACAGATGTGGAGTCACAATATACCGCGATTCGCCCCGTGATGCGATGGAAGGCCGCACCGCACGAAGTGAACGGCGGGGGTCCCGAACGCAGGCCAAAACGGGTTAGATACCGTTGAGTTTGTCGGCCGGCGGCGCGATTGAACGACGGCGGCACATTCGCCCCGCGTGTAACGGGCCGACGAGGAGGATCCGGAGAGACGGCGCCGCACACTGTCACTTCGTTCGACCGGAAGGCGGATTGAGACGGAGCGCGGACGGTGAGTCCATTGGGCGGAGTGCCCCGACCAACGCTATTTTTCTTCCAGCGAACGTTGGAGATACCCGACTTGCGCTCGGACATTTTCCATGTCCGGATTGACACTCAAGGCCCAACGAAAACACTCTAGCGCTTCCAGCCCGTCGTACGTCTCCAGGTAGCAATGGCCCATCCCAACCGCTGCGGCATAATGAAATCGATTGCGTAGTATCACCTGACGGCAATCCCGAATCGACTCGCTGAAACGATCAAGTTGAAAGTAGGCAATCGCCCGTTGATTCCAGGCTTCCGCAAACCAGGGAGCTTCCTGGAGTAATTGGCTGGCATCGCGAGCCGCTTCGTGACAGGCACCCGTTTGATTCAGGCGAATCAACCGCTGCAGCGCGTGTTGCTGGGCCGGTGACCCGTCACGACACCAAAGCTCCCGAATACCATTGTCCGCCAACACTCTTACGATGCGGTCGTCGTCCTTCAAGGCACTCCCTAGAATGCCGTTCTGGCGAAAGTCGCCCAGAAAACCAATCGCCAATGTCGCCGCTCGACGCGTCGAACGTGATCCGTCCGTAACCATGCGGTTGAGTGTGCCGAGCGTGTAATGTCGAGAGACCTCGGCCGTGAATTGGGCCGAGTTTTCATCGGCCAAACACCGGCGGTAAAACGTATCAAGCAATGGTGCTCGAAATGAAACGTCGCTCACGCGTATGTGCCTCCCAAAACGCAGCCGTCTCGTTCACTACCCCGGTCCCGAAACACGCGTCGCAATAACTCGTCTGTTCCCGATGTGCCATCTCGATCACAATACACTACGGCTCAACGACTGACCATCCTGGGACTGATTTATCCCGGCAACACTCCGAGATACGGCTTCCCAGCCAATGTCCACGTGGCACCGGTTCGAGTCGAAGAGGACCGTCCAATTCACCTATCAGTTTAATTGGCCCGGCAACGCCCCGCAACGGTTTGGCAGTGACCGGTACTCGGCACCGCGCGTCTGGAAGACGCCTCTGACATGTGTTACACCGGGCCAATGATCCCGGATGGAACGGTGACCAGGAGCACAACGCGAGATGAGCAATCTAGGTAAACCACGACGATCGGGAGGATTACTCGGCGTGACCATAATCGGGCGCCGCCCTCGGGCGATTCTCGACTCACACAATCCAGGAGTGGCGACAAGGACTCGGCGCATGGCACCCTTGCGGCTGGCAATGGCGATCGGCGCCGTCACGCTACTCTGGGCCTGCCCGCCAGTACGGACCGCCCACCCCCAGACGGCAACGACCCAATGGCGAACCGGGCCCGCGCAACTCAAGGCCCTTGCGGCCCCAGTGAATCTCTTCTTCACCGACTCGCCGGTGCGTGACGCATTTCAAACGATTGCGCGCCGCACACGGGTAGCGGTCGTCCTTGACCGGCGCATCGATCCAACCGTCTTGCTGACGGTCGACTTGCACGAGATACGATTGCGTGACGCGCTGGAGCAGCTGGCCTGGAAAGTGCAGGCAAGTGTCACTCAAATCGGACCGGTAATGTACGTTGGGCCTTTCGACGCTACCATGCGACTAGACGACACCGCCGATCGACGGCGCCGTGATGCGCAGCAACTGTCCGGAGAAATGCGGAAACACCTGATGAAGGTCGAGACAATCGGTTGGCCCCGCCTGAGCGTGCCGGGCGACTTGATCGAGCGGATGGCCGGCCAATTGGATTTCGAACTCGTCAACCAGGCACCCGTCGATCACGACTTGTGGCCGGCACTCGAACTACCACCGATGACCTGGGTCGATCGAATGACGGTCCTGTTGGCCGGATTTCAACTGACGTTCGACATCGACGTCATGCGACGTCAAGTGCGTACTCGCCCCATCCCTGACGTGGGACCCGTCGATCGACCCTATTTCGTCACGCTCGAACGCGCAAGAGTCGAACGGCTTCAGGATGCGTTTCCGACGGTCGTTGTCAGGCAGGCCTCGGGACACGTTCGATTCCGCGGCAAGGCCGAAGACCATCGACGACTGATGCAGTGGCTGCAACGCAATGCCTCGACGGGAACAGCACCATTGTTTCGAAACGACATCCAATACACTCTTAAATTCGCCAACCAACCTCTCGGTGCTTTGCTCAAAACGCTCAAGCAAAAAGCCGGACTGCGTGTCGAAGTACCCGCCAGCCTTGCAGCACGCCTTAATACGCCCATATCCATCCAAGTGAACGATGTTTCCCTCGACCAGCTGCTGCAGAGGGCATTCCTGGACACGGGTCTGCGATTTGAACGAAAGGGGGGCGTGATTCGCGTCATGGCCGCGGAGTCCCCGTAGCGCAACCGGCACAATCGATTCAGACGGGTCGAAGGGACGCGGATCGAACGCAGTTCCTCTCGAATCGATGGGAAGCCGAGGCGAAGGAGCTTGCTTTGGTCGCATCGGCGAGCTACTTAATGTCGGTGAGTTGCAGGATGCCATTAGTGGCAAAGGTGGCAAAGCGTTCACGGGAAACGGCTCGCCAAATCAACCCAATTTTCCTTGAGGTGATCATCGTGGCAGCCCAGTCAGACGAACATCCGGCGACCGTCGAATCGACCGAATCGCCTCGCCGACAAACGATCTCAATGGACTCGAGCTCCGTCGACGAGGGACAGGATGAATCGCAGCCGTCGGTCAGGACGTCCGACCTCCTGGAACGACTCAATCGAGTCTCGGCGATTGCCGACTCGGACACGGCGTCCACAAAGACGGGTGAGAGTGCCAAACCAACAGACTCGGACGAACCGAGTATTGAAGAATATATGGCAGCTCTGCTGGAGCGATCCGGTGGACGCTCTCAGACACCCGATTCATCCACGTTTTCGCGACCGTCGGCGGAAACACCGGCCGACGCCGAGTCGAACTCAAAGACGGTTGTTCTGCCGTCGCACCAGGTCGCCGAGCCAACGGCAGGAGCGGCACCCGACGACTGGGTTCAAAAGCCGGCTCCGGAATGTCGCGACGACATTTCCGATCTCAGAGCAGTCGCGAATATGAATGCTCGCGATGCGATCGAAACGCACTGGAGCCAGAGTGTCGTGTTCGATATGCACGGCAAGTTATTCGTTTCGCTTGTTGCGGTGGTGATTTCCTTTGCCCTGATCTCCTTCACGAACTCCATTGCGTCGATCTCTTACTACGGTTCCATCGTAGCCCTCATCGTGTCGATCACCTGGGGCACCATGTACCTGGCACTCGGCCGGCAGTTGGCCAAGGTACTGCAGACGCCGGAACCCGACCAAACCGAGTCATAGGACGCAGTGCAACCGGGGTGTACCGGCGCGGCAATCTATGGCGATTGCGTCAACCCTGGTAGTCGAACGGATCTGAACGGACGCAGATGCCGGGCGAACTCTGCAACGGGAACAACCGGCATGGAACTGCTTCCGCGGGGGGGTAGAGATTATGCCTTGCTTGCGGCCTTTCTTCCTGACACGTGTCGTAACTGTTGGCCCCAATATGCCAAACCTGTCTTCTGCACGACCGGGTGACGCATTTCTCAATCCATCAAGGTTGGGTTGCCGATGCCCAGAGAGACCAGATGTCGGACGTGTGACTCGGTGCGATGCGAGATCGCCCGCTGCATCAGACACTAACGGAATGGCCAACGGCCCATGGAAGGAATGTGATGAAACGAGGTCTGTCGTTCAGCGTTTTGGCAGTGCTGGCCACCCTGGTGGTCTGTGCTCAAGCGGGACTTCCTGAATCACACCCGCAGGCCGGTCGGTCGGCCGTTGTGCCCGTTTCAGCGGCCGGAAATTATTCCACGCAAGTGACCGTCTTTTCGAACGGTTCATCTTCCGGCGTGACGGCTTCTGTTGGAGAATGCCCGACGTGCAGCAGTTACGGTGCCCATCTCTGGGACAACTACTGCTTTGAGAAAGAACAGGGCTCCATTATCTGCCCGGCCCATGGAGCATGCGACTCATGCGGAGACGCAGGCTGCGTCGCGTCGTGCGACGCCTGCAGCAGTGGAGTTGCCGGTTCTCCGTGCGCCGCCTGTCGGCTCAAGAGTCTGCTTTCCTGTAATTTGCTATCCTCGATCTTCGGATCCCGAACGACAGCACCTTGCGATCACGTAGCCTGCGACCACTCGAAGGGCGAGACGCCCGGTGCCGGTCATGCAGCGCAGGGCCACCCCCGAAACACGCACGTCGATCCAACCGGGCCTCGGCAAATCGACCGGGGTCATCCCGTGGCACGACCTGCCCCTGAGGAATCAACGGTGCCGGCCCAAACGCAGCCCTCGAAGGAGCCGACCATCCCACGGAACCAGGTGCCGGACCGGGTCTTTCACACCAAGCCAAAAACGTCACGCAGAACCGTCACCGCACGATTGGTCAGCCAGCGACTGAGCGATTACATCGAGACGGACTGACGTAGCGACATCGGCCGGAATGGACCCTCACGAGATCGCTTGGGGCGTTGCCTGATCCCGACGTTGCGTTTGACGAGTTACCGGCTCGAACAGAGCGCACCGCCTCCCGGGAAAACGCCAGGAATGGAGCGCTTAGGGCCGTGTCACGGAACGCAGGTCCCAGCCACCGCCGTCGACGGAAAACTGGTAGACACCCGGATCCAGGCTGTTCATCCAGACGCCCCTTTCGGCCCCTCGATCGAACTTGACGATGCGGGCTCGCCGACACGGGAACTCGTGTGCCTCGCCGGGCAGCAATGTGTACACCTGCTGATCCACCAGAAAGCTGACCGGGCCCCCATTTTCCACCGGGTTCCGAAAAACCAAACGTGTCCAGCCGTGATTCGTGGAGGGCGAAGTGGCGGTCGCATCCTCTTCTTCATGGACCGCCGCCGGGCGCAACGAAGGGGACGAATCGCCGGCCGATTGTCCAATAGCCGCACGCCCATCGGTTGTCGACTCATCTGGCAGCGACACCACCGGGCCCGACCGAACGGTGGTCGATGCCGAAGGTTCAGGAATATCGACCTGGAGCGGCTCCACATCGATGTTTTCCGGAGACCAGTCGATGTCGCGTCGAGCGATTCGTGTTTCGTCCAGAGCCTGCAGGAGTTTCACGGAATCGGTCAGCAAGTTGGCAACGAAGCTCCGATCCCTCGGTCTTATCACGTTGTTCGACGGCCCGTCGGCTGAGGCGAACGGCAGAATGTCAGTTGGATCGACCGTCTCTTGTTCATCGGTCGGTTGGGTTGCGGCGGTCTGCTGAGCCGACGTCCCCCCATCGACGGGAGGCTTCCGCACACCGTCCGACATCTCATCTGCCCCCGGCCCGTTCGGATCTGTCGGCCCGTTTGGATCTGTCGGCCCGTTTGGCCGAGGCGTGAACGCTTGTTTATGCAGTGATGACGGGGGCACAATGACCAGAAGCGGAGGCAATTCCATGTTCTCCGGATCCTCAGGGTGCTCCGTTGGCCGAGTCGAGGCGTCGGTTACATCGGACGCGACTTCCGGCACGTTGTTGGTGGCCGTCTCAGGGGTATCCTTGGTGGCCGGCAAGAATGGATTGACCGCTCCGCTCGAATCGCGACCATCTTCGGGAGCAGCGACCGCCGAGCCGGCAACTTGCTCGCTTCCAACGTGCTGGGAATCGCGATCCTCGCCGGTCCGTGACGAAACCGTGACCTGGGCCTGGGCATTGGCCGAACGCATCTGCAAGTAAGGCACTCGAGCGACGAGTGCGCAGTTGAGAAGAATGACCAGGACCAGAGGAATCCGATAACGGAGCAGCTTGCGTGCTTCCTGTCTAAGTCCAAATCTCGCTTGCCTGTCGCTCATGGCGTCGCGTCCAACCTGTTAAGAACGGGAGTTCAACGATTAATACATCAATGAACTATAGGTTCTTCCGCGACCCGATTGAGTGGGAGAGGCAATTTGCAACCTGGAGCGCCGGGCGACTCGGGACGTACAGGTCCTGCAATCGATACGACCGAAACGATCGAAACGATCAGGGGAGATCGACGGGTGCAAATTGCCACGAGAAGTCAGGCCAATTCGCGTCGCAATTCCGATTTCAGCGTCTGTTCGATCTTTCCGCGAAACGGCACCGCTGCGAAGGGTAGTTTACCGGCGAGGCAAACGCGCTGATCTTCCACGGTAAGCGTTCCATCGATGGCAAACCCGTACGTTTTCATCGAAAATGACAGTATATTGTCATTCCAATCGCTGGCCAGGTCGCTCACCTGATCCTGATACCGGCTGCGGACAACTTCAATGAATTGCTTCAAACGATCGGTGGCTACCTGTTGCCCCAATTGGTGAGCAACTTCCGTGTCAAAGCTGGGCATTGAGAACCGTCCTTCTGGATATTATCGTGACACTTCCAATTTACTCGGGCCCCCGACTTCGAACCCGCCCAAGCCGGGCGTAGGCGGCGGCTCTCTGAAAGTGTACACAACCAGACCATTCTGGTCACGGCCGAATCGCCGACGATGCGTTGCCCGGGTGCAGGAACGGGCTCGCGTAGCGGTTGGGCTGAGCAAGGTGTTCACTG
>CAYNDU010000102.1:0-12541 GCA_964395615.1 uncultured Pirellulaceae bacterium
ACCATACCACGACGGCCAGCCCCGTTCCTTTTTCCCAAAAAGGGAGCCAAAAGACCAGTGTCGCCGCGGCGATGGCCAAGACCAATGGGACGAACCAGGCCACGACTCGATCGGCCAGGCGTTGGACATTCGCTTTCGACTCCTGCGCCTTGCGCACCAGTTCGATCGTCTGCGCCAGGGCCGTTTGATCGGAACGCCGAGTCACGATGGCCCGGAGCGCGCCGGTAATGTTGACCGTACCTGCGTAGATCAGGTCGTCGATTTCCTTATCGACCGGCATCGATTCGCCGGTCAGCCAGGACTCGTCAATACAACTGCTCCCACTGGCGACGCGACCGTCCAAAGGGACGCGTTCTCCCGGCCTCACGATGATCGTTTGCCCTTCGGTCAACTGGTCAACCGGCAAATCGCGAGCTTCCCCGTCGTTTTCCCAATGCGCGATCGACGGCGACAGCTCGAACATGTTCAACAGCGCCTTCGAGGCGCTCCGCCTGGCCTTTGTTTCCAAGAATCGGCCAAGCGAAATAAACGTGAGAATCATGCCGGCATCCCGAAACGTCAGGTCGCCACCCGATCTTGCGAGCTGAACGCACCCGGCCAGAAACGCCGTCCCGGTGCCCAAGGCGACCAGCGTGTCCATGCTGGTCGTACGCTGAACCAATCGCTGCCACGCGCCCACGAAAAAGGGCCATCCCACGTACAGCTGCAACGGAATTGCCACGACCAGTTCAATCCAACGCCATCCGTTGTTCGGCTCAGCCCCAAGCCAACGATCCATCAGTATCAGCAGAAGCAACAGCACCAGGCCAAGCCAGAACCGTCTCTTCCAACCGCGCAGTTGGGCCATCTCCTGAGCGGCCAACTGTTCGGCAGCCCGTTCAGGAGGCGCGGCTCGGGTCGACGCATACCCGGCTCCGTCGAGGATGGCCAGGAGTTCTTCTTCATCGATCTGTGCCGCATCGAATGCGATCGTCGTCTGCTGGAGCGCCAGGTTGGCATGGGCCCATTGAACTCCATCTCGCGCTTGCAGCAAATTCTCCACGCGGCTCGTACAACTGGCACAATGCATGCCGCTGACGCTCAACGTCACTTGCTCAACTGCGCGAGAATTCAACCGACGACTCCGTTCTGATGATCTGGAATTCCAATGGGAGACACACGTCGAGGTCCGCCGCTCCGATACCGGTAGTCATTTCACCGTTCTTCGTCCAACGTCAGCCAACCACGTCTCTGCGGTTTGCTAAAGCATACAGGCATTATAGACTTGGTCGTCCGAGCTCGGAATGTACGGTCCACTTTCGGTGAGTAGACTGAGACGGGGACTCGAAATCCTCTACAAGCCCGGCCGGGACGCGGCGGGTTCCGTGATGCTCACGCTTTCTCCGGGAGATCATCGCTCCAATGCATGCTGAAGTTATTTCGATCGGCGACGAATTGACCGGCGGTCAACGGCTTGATACCAACACGCAGTGGTTGAGCCGGCGACTGGAAGACCTGGGCATCCGCGTCGTGTTTCATAGTTGCGTTGGAGACGATTTGGGGGCGATGGTCGCCGTCCTGCGTTCGGCAACGCAGCGAGCCGACGTGGTCGTGGTGACCGGTGGACTGGGACCGACGGCCGACGATCTCACCCGACACGCGCTCGCTCAATTGTCCGAACAGCCACTCGAACTCCATGCCGATGTCCTTCATCAGATCCGGCAGCTTTTTCAGAATCGCGGTCGGAGAATGCCCGAACGAAACAAGATCCAGGCTCAGTTTCCCACCGGCTCGACGGTGATTCCCAATCCTCATGGCACCGCACCCGGTATACAGCTATCGATCAAAAACGCACGAGATAACGAATCGGCGGTCGTTTTTGCTCTGCCCGGTGTTCCGGCGGAAATGCAGCAGATGTGGTCCGAATTCGTGAAGCCCCGTTTGTTGGCCAGGCTGGGCTCTCACCGTCGGTTTGTGCGGCACCGTTTGATCCGTTGCTTTGGGGCCGGAGAGAGTCGGATCGAAGAAATGCTGCCCGATCTGGTTCGCCGTGGCCGCCAACCGCGAGTTGGGATCACCGCCAGCCGAGCGACCATCACCCTCCGAATCACAGCCGAGTCGGACTCGGAACAGGCTTGCAGGGAGCTGATGGAACCGGTGGCCAAGACGATCTACGATTGCCTTGGATCGCTGGTGTTCGGCGAGGGAGACGATCAACTACAGGACGTCGTGGTGGAACAACTCATTTCCCGTCGGATGACCTTGGCGGTGGCCGAATGGGGCACCGACGGGCTCGTGAACCATTGGCTGTCGCTCCCGAGTCGGGCCGGCGATGCCATTCGAGGCGGACTGGTCGTGCGGCGCGAATCGGACTTAGCGCCGTGGTTGGACCCGTTTCCCGAGTCGGTATCCTGCAACGCCGAGGATGCCGTCATTTCGCCCCAAGTTGCCCGGATGGCGGTTGTCGTGCGCGACGTCTTTCATGCCGATTGCGGCCTGGCAATTGGCCCATTTCCACCAGCCGACTGTCTTGATCGGCCCGACGCAAGACTTGAATTGGCGTGTGTCGGGCCGACCGGGCTGAGGCCGCTGCGCACACGCGCCGCATCGCATCCGGCCATTCGCGTCGAACGGTGTGCCAAGGTTGCCCTGAATTTGGTGCGTAAAACGCTGCTGGAATTGCCCGGACCGGGGGACAGCATTCGGGGGGGTGACTGACGGGCCACCCCGTGACCATAATAATGACGGTGCCACACCATCGGGTCGACCAATGCCGTCCGGGGCGTCGTTTCGCTCCTGCCCCCAAACCGACTGCTGCCGCCCGAACCGACCCATCACCAAACCCTGCCAGTTTCGGGAGAGAGCCGAGTGTCGACGCGGTACGCATTTTTAGTGAGTTTTTCGCGGGTCGCTCTGCTGTTGCTACTGGCGGCCGCGCCGGTTAGCGGCGAAGATTGGCCCACCTGGCGGCATGACACTGCACGGAGTGGCTCGACCGAAGAGCAATTGCCGGCGGACCTGAGTCTCAATTGGGCCCGCCAGTTGCCGGCGCCGGCGGCCGCCTGGCCCGCTCGCCAGGGGAAGGTCGCTTTCGATCGATCGTACAATTCGGTTGCCGCGGGCGGTCGCCTCTTTGTGGCCTCAATGGTCGAGGATGCGCTGATCGCGTTGGATCTGGCGAGCGGCAACGAGTTGTGGAGGTTCGAGACCGATGGACCGGTCCGATTTGCTCCTGCGGTCGTTGGCCAACATGTGCTTTTCGGCTCGGATGACGGTTACCTTTACAACGTGGATGCGTCGAGCGGCTCCTTGCGATGGCGGTTCCAGGGTGCTCCCGGAAGGCGCAAGGTGTGGGGAAATCGCCGGATGATCTCGATGTGGCCCGTGCGGGGAGCGCCGGTCGTCGTTGACGGAGTCGTCTATTTCACGGCTGGATTCTGGCCGTTTATGGGGGTCTTTGTTCACGCCGTCGACGAAGATACCGGTCGACCGGTGTGGACCAATAGCGGAACCGGGTCCACTTACCAGACTCAGCAGCACAACAGCGCGGCGTTTGCAGGCGTTGCCCCGCAAGGCTACCTCGTGAACACCGACCAGTGGGTGCTCGTCCCCGGTGGCCAGACCGTGCCGGCGGCCTTTCAAAAGAGCGATGGCCGATTGGTTTACTTCCGCCCGCAGGACCGAACGTTGGGCAATGACGGTGGCGGTTACCGGGTCGTCGCCGGCGCGGATTGGTTCAGTAATTCCGGGCGGCTCTACCGCTTAGAAGATGGTCAACCGCTGGTTCGAGTCGGACGGGAAGATAGCGACCCGACCGGAAGCTGGTCGATCGACGGATCGGAACTGGTCCAATGGGGAGCGACGCTCGTATCGGAAACCAGGACCACGAAGACCCGTGCCGGTAAAACGCAAACGGTGACCGAGTCGCGGCTTGCCGAGCAGTTTCGCTGTGCGCTTCCGAACGGGGTCGGACGGATCGTGTTGCGGGCCGGCACAGCGTTGGTCACGACCGATGGGGCTCGCCGTTTATCGCTGATGACGTGTCCAACTCGTGAGCGACCCGACTGCCGCATCGAGTGGAATACGGAGTTGGATGCGCCGCTGTGGGACGCCATTGTGTGTGACGGGCGACTGATTGCCACGGATGATCGCGGCAAGATCTACTGTTTTGCCAGCGATGACGAGCGCCCGGGCATTGCCGACCATCCCATTGGATCGGACGCTCCGGCCGTATCGACGCCCGGTCCACCGAGCAGCGAGGAAGGGCAGATTCTGGATCTGGCCAACCGTTCTGCCGGGCTGGTTTTGCTCGGCAGCCTATCGCAAACGTCGAGCGGTTTACACGAGGATTTCATCGTTCGGATGGCCGACGCTATCGATGGGCCATTAATAATCAGTGAGCCGAATGCGGCGCGCCGCACGGCACTGCGAACAACGTTTCGCCGACGCGGGATCGGGTGCCAACACGCATCGTTCTTGTCTGAGGGATTGAGCGAAGCCGAGTTGCCGCCCTATATCAGCAGCTTCCTGTGCATTCGCGTCCAAACACGCGACCTGCCTCGATTGGGTGATCGACTGCCGAAATTACTTCGATCGTTGAGGCCGTATGGTGGTGTCGCCGTGATACGCGTTCGCCCTGAGAACCAGGCGGCCGTGCGGGCAGTTTGCGGCGATGCCGAGTCTCTTCAATGGGACTCGTTTGAATGGGGCCTCGTGGCGCAACGCAGCGGCCCGCTGCCGGGCGCCGGCAGCTGGACGCATCAGACCGGAAACTCGGGAAACACCTTGGTGTCGTCCGATGAACGTGTTACGACTCCGCTCGGCCTGCTGTGGTTCGGCGGAGAATCGAACGAGGAAGTGTTGCCTCGACACGGTCACGGTCCGACTCCACAGGTGGTCGGTGGCCGCCTGTTTATTGAAGGTCCGAATATGCTCCGGGCCGTGGACGTTTACACGGGCCTTCGACTTTGGCAACGTTCATTCCCCGGGTTCGGTGCCGTTTATGACCGTACGACCCATCAGCCAGGTGCCGGCGCGATCGGAGGGAATTTCTGCTGCACCGACGATGGCGTCTATCTGATTCGCAAACGAGAGTGTTTATGGCTGGACCCGGCGACGGGCCGAACAATGGCCACCTGGAAACTGACGAGGCCCGGTCAACCGGAAGCCGAATGGTTGAACTACGTATCGGTATGTGGCGACCGCCTGATCGTTGGCACCGATCCCACGCCGGCAATTACTTTGGCCGCGAAGCCGAGCGCAGAGGGAGTAGAGATTCCTCGCTCGGAGGGGAGCCGGCGATTGTGGGTGCTCAATCGGCATGATGGCAAGGTGCTTTGGCACCGAGACGCGCAATTCAATTATCGACATAATGCGATCGCCGCCGGTCGCGGGCTGTTGTTCTGTGTGGACCGCATGTCTCCCCAACGGGCCGTGTTGCTCCAAAGACGTGGCGAGAAGCTGGATGGGCCGACCGCGTTGTGCGCCTATGACCTCGACGACGGTCGGGAAGTCTGGCGTAACGAAACGGCCGCATTTGGGACCTGGCTGGCGTTTGAAGAGCAGTCGGGCATGCTCCTCGAGGGCGGGAGCCCGAGTCGAGATCGTGCGAAGGACGAAAAGGGTACGCGAATGGCCGTCTTTCGAGGCGCGACAGGCCAGCCGGTTTGGGATCGACAACTGTCCTATAAGGGGCCGCCCTTGCTCTATCCGGACAAGATAATCACGCAAGGTGCGGCCTATGATCTTGAAAACGGGCGGCCGTTGACTGTGCGGCGACCGGTGACGGGCGAACCGATGGCCTGGCAATTCTCGCGGAATTATGGATGCGACACGCCCATCGGTTGTCGGAACCTGCTGCTGTTCCGAAGTGCGGCCGCCGGCTACTTCGATATGACTCACGGCGGTGGCACTGGCAACTTTGGCGGCTTTCGGTCCAGTTGCACGTCGAATCTGATTGTTGCCGACGGCGTTCTGAGCGCTCCCGATTATACGAGGACGTGCACCTGCAGTTACCAAAATCGATGTTCCTTGGCGCTGGTTCCGATGCCCGGCGTCGAACGCTGGACGTTCTATTCCGTCCCGCCCAGCCAACGCCCCGTTCAGAACCTCGGACTTAATTTCGGGGCGCCCGGCGATCGATGGGCGGAAGACGGTACGTATTGGGTCGATTTTCCCAGCGTGGGAGGCAAGTCGCCCGATGTGGCGGTTGAAGTCGACGGGCCGGCCGTCGCGTATCGCCACCGGCATGAAAGCCTCGTCGACGCCCAGCCGGCATGGGTTTTCGCGTCGGGATTGTCCGGCGCTCGTTCGATCGGCGTTCAGCTGGCACCGTCGGAAACGGACGGTGACCGAAGCCGGATGTATCACGTGCGCCTGTATGTACGCGTCGAAGCGGACGGCGACACTCGCCGCGCGATCCCAACGTTTTCGGTGCAAGGCCAGCCGAGCACCGGACGACGAACGGCCCGTCGTTCGGGCGCTTCCGTGATCGAATATGCCGAGGTCGAGGCATCCGACCGATTGACAATTGAGTGGGAACCTGCGAAACCTGAACAGGTTACTTCAGGCATCGAAATCTGCGGTCTGGAGGTACGGATGGTGGACCACGGCGCCGATGGTAGACCGGCGGGAATAACCGATTGAAGAAATTCGAGACCGACAAATGAACCGATTATCGACGATCCGACGTGGCGCGGCGAACACGCTTTCCATTTTCGTCCTCGTATCCCTGGCTGCGTTGGCATTGCTTGTCACGCTGTTGGTGATGAACTCGAGCCGGGGGAGAGCGAACCGAGCCAAGGAACTGTCCCTGTATTGCGCAGCTGGTATGCGGTATCCGATCGAGCGCATTGTCGCGGATTACAAGGAAGAATATGACGTTACAGTGGATGTCCAATATGGCGGATCGAACACGCTGCTCAGCCAACTTCAAATCGGCAAGACAGGCGATCTCTACCTGGCGGCCGACAGCAGTTTCATTGAACTGGCGCGCGGGAAGGGATTAGCCGCCGAGTCTCTTCCGCTGGCCAAGATGCGGCCGGTCATTGTCGTTCGAAAGGACTCGGAACACTCCATTCGCTCGCTTGCCGATCTACTCGACGCGAAACTGCACATCGCGTGCGGCAATCCCGGCGCGGCGGCGATTGGCCGAATGGTGCGCAAATTGCTGAGTGACTCGGGCGATTGGGACAGACTCGAAGCTCAAATAACGGAGCGAGGCGTCTTCAAGCCGACCGTCAATCTGGTCGCCGATGACGTCAAGTTGGGAAGTGCGGATGCGGGAATCGTCTGGGACACGACGGCCGCCCAATATTCTGAATTGCGGGCGATCAAAATTCCTGAGTTTGAGGCCGAAACGTCGAATGTCGAGGTGGCGGTGCTCAAGTCCAGCCGGGACGCGACAAGTGCTCTACATTTTGCTCGATACGTGGCGGCTTGCGATAAGGGACTGCAACGGTTCACGGAGACGAGTTTCGAGGTGGTCGAAGGTGATGAGTGGGATGATCATCCGGAGCTCACGTTTTTCGTCGGATCGGTAAACCGTCGCGCCGTGGAGTCGGTCATTTCCGCCTTTGAGAAGCGCGAAGGAGTTACGGTCAACACGGTCTACAACGGATGCGGGATCCTGACCGGCCAAATGCGCGTCATGGCCAAGAACCAGGAAAGCGGTTTTCCGGATACCTACATGGCCTGTGACGTCTACTATTTGGAAACGGTGAAACAGTGGTTCCAGGAAGCGGTCAACATTTCCGACACCGATATTGTCATCGCCGTACAGGAGGGAAACCCCAAGAACATCAAGTCGCTTGACGACCTGCTCAAGCCGGGCATGCGAGTGGCGGTCGGGCAGCCGGACCAGTGCACCATCGGCGTGCTGACACGCAGACTGCTCGACGATGCCGGCGTGCTCGAGAAGATCCACCCCAATATCGTCACGGAAACCGAAACGTCGGCTCTGCTTGTTCCCGCCGTTACGACCCGGTCCGCCGACGCAGCGCTGGCCTACCGTACGGATACGTTGGCCGAACAGGACAAGGTCGACGTGATTACCTTGGATACGGCACTGTCGAAAGCGGTCCAGCCATTCAGTATCGCCAAGTCCAGCCGCCAGAAGTATCTTGGGCGGCGTCTTTATCAGGCCATTACTCGGGCTCGCGAGAAATTTGAATCCGTCGGCTTCCATTGGCGTCTGTCCGATTCCGAGGAAGAGCAGTCGCCGAGGTCGCCCGTTCAATGAACATCACCGCCAACGGCGCTCCGGATGAATCGAAACGATATCGGGCTGCGTCTGACGTTCCGTTCTATGTGATCTTGATCGCGATCAGTGCAAGTTACATCCTCTTGGTCTTAGGTATACTGCTTGCCGACGTAGCCTACATGATGCAAGGTGATTCCGGCGAGACGGTCATGCGATCGAACTGGGCGGAACAACATTCCATCCTGTCGATGTTGGTCGCCAATCCGATCGGGGCGGCGCTGGCCAAGCCCGAAATCCAATACTCGATCAAGCTGAGTCTGATTTCCTGCTCGATTACCGCGATTCTCAGCGTCTGGGTGGCTGTTCCTGTCGGATACCTTTTGTCGCGCCACGATTTCCGTGGCAGGAACCTGCTCGATGCCATTCTTGATATCCCGATCGTACTGCCACCGCTGGTCGTCGGGCTGAGTCTGCTGATTCTCTTTCAGTTCGCACCGATCTGGTTGCGGGAGTGGGTCGTTTATCAGATTCCGTCGGTGATCCTCGCCCAGTTCATGGTCGCTTGCGCCTTTGCCGTGCGAACGATGCGCGCCACGTTCGACCAGATCGATAATCGGCGGGAACAGGTCGCATTGACGCTTGGCTGCAGTCGAACGCAGGCCTTCGGTCGTGTGGTATTACCCGAGGCTCGTCGAGGAATGTTGACTGCCGGCACGCTGGCGTGGGCTCGAGCCCTGGGTGAATTCGGCCCGTTGCTGGTGTTCGCCGGCGCTACCCGGGGGAAGACCGAGGTGCTGTCGACTTCGGTCTTTCTGGAGTTAAGTGTCGGTGATTTGGAGGCGGCGGTCGCCGTCTCACTCATCATGGTGGTCGGGGCCGTTTTTGTCTTGATCGTCGCTCGAGTCTGGGGAACTCGGAATCTGACACTCTGACCCGGAATTGCGTCCCGGCTGCGACCGCAGATCGTGGCAACCCTTGCCGACTGGAATGATCATTCGGTCGCGGATGGTCGGTTCGGCATGCGATTGGCGAATTCGACGGTCGTCCGTCCATGTTATAATGGCCTCACGCCTCTATAATAAGCGGTACGTGTCGGCGACTCGGTCGGCTGGGGAGCCGGCAGAATCGGGTGAGTCGAATGTGTGCTTGAGAACGGAATCGACCGATTCCGACCCGAAGAACCGGTTTGGATCGCTGGCGGTTGCGACCCCGTTTTTCTTGTTTTGGTTGAGCGGCAAATTGTGATTTTTATCGAAAATCTTACGGTGCACGCGGGCAATTTCTTGCTCGAACATGTTGGGCTCGAAGTCCCGTCCGGCGCCTATGCTGCGTTGATGGGAAAAACGGGAAGTGGCAAAACGACGTTGCTCGAAGCTGTCGCCGGACTCAAACCGATCGCGGGCGGGAAGATTGTGCTCAATGGGTATGACGTTACCGACTCGAAGCCCGCCGAACGAGATATCGGGTACGTCCCCCAGGATGGAGCCTTGTTTGCCGGAATGACGGTTCGCGATCACCTGGGGTTCGCACTGGAAATCCGTAAACTCTCGAAATCGAGCATTCGGCACCGGGTCAAGGAACTGGCCGTTCTCTTGGAGATCGAACACCTGCTTGACCGGACAACCCATGGGCTCAGCGGTGGCGAACGGCAACGTGTTGCGCTCGGTAGGGCACTCTCGTTTCGGCCCGCCACGCTCTGTCTGGATGAACCGCTATCAGCCCTCGATGATGCCACTCGGCAACAAATGTACGAGTTGCTGATCCAGATTCGACAGCAAACGGGGGTCACGACACTTCATGTAACCCACAGCCTCGAGGAGGCTGAACACCTGGCTGATGTCGTCTTCCGGATCGAAGACGGGGCAGTTGCCGATGTGACTCGGCCTGAGGTCCCTCCCGGGTTCATCGGCAGCGAAACCGATGATGTGCAGCCGTCCTCAAGCGTTCCGCGCGAACCCCGGTGACCCCCCGAGTGAATTGCCATTTCCTCTCGTTGCCACGGGCAGCTTGCCCGTGGTAGGCGTTGGTACGAGCGAGCAAGAAGCCTTCGCGTTCTCTCTTGCGAGCCGGCTTTCGACAGTGCGTCAGGGGGCTTGCCAGGTACCGGGATTGCCCCATACTGGGGTGAGGCGCCCACACACTCGGGAGGGGCATCAAGGGCAAAGGTACCCGAACTTCCGACGTCGGCCACAGCTGGGCTCTTCGGGGACGAAAAGGACAAGACAAGGAGTTTTTGCGATGAAGGTTGCCACATTTGACACGTCTAAAGGCATGGTTCGAGTTGAGTTGTTTGAGGAGAAAGCACCGAAAACTGTGGCAAATTTTGAAAAACTCAGTGCGGATGGTTTCTATAATGGTCTGAGCTTCCACCGAGTGATCGACGATTTCATGATCCAAGGCGGGTGTCCCGAAGGGACGGGAACCGGCGGACCCGGGTACCAGTTTGATGATGAGTTCCATGCCGACCTGACCCATGACGGTCCGGGGATTCTGTCGATGGCGAATGCCGGACCGAACACGAACGGGTCTCAGTTCTTCATCACGCACATTGCGACACCGTGGCTTGATGGAAAGCATTCAGTTTTTGGTCGGGTTCTGGAAGGTCAGGACGTCGTCAATGCGATACGGCAAGGTGACAAGATGACAGCCGTCACGGTTGTCGAGGAATAATGGTTGCGGAAGAATGAGGGCGCCGATCATAACAGGGAGATCGTGATGGCTGGGTCAAAGAGTTTGAGACGATGGGTGCTGGGGACGTTGGTGATGGCGTCGAGCTGGTTGACGGCGGCGATGGTGGCCAACGCGTGCGACACGCCCGTGTATCGATACGCCATGTATCGCTGGTTTCCTGCACCGTACGAGGTCTATTACTTTCATCGTGACCAACTGGACCAGTCAGCTCAAGTGATCCAGGCCAGGATCGACAAATTTGCGGAATTGGAGGAAGTCCCCGCGAACATGGTCTTCCTTCCCGTGGATTTGAACAAAGACAAAGAGCTTAGGAGCGTGCCGCCGGACGTCAAGGAAGCGTGGCTTAAACAGGATGAACCACCGATCCCAAGTTATCTGATTTCGTCTCCATTGGGTGTGCATCTGCACCAGGGACAACTGACCGAGAAAGAACTGGACGAGTTGATTGACTCGCCCAAACGCAAAGAGGCGGTGAAGGACCTTAGTCAGGGCAAGGCGGGAGTGTTTGTGTTGTTGACGGGAGCGGACACGTCGAAGAACGACGAGGCTGAAAAGCTGCTGAGAAGCGTGGTGTCCGATGTTGGTTCAGGAAAGATCAACCTCTACATGGCTCCGACATTTGTCCCTGAAGGCGAGGAACCTGAATCGCCACCTGGTCTCGACGTTGGATTCGTAAAGGTCTCTCGGGAATCGAAGGCGGAAAAATGGTTCGTCCGTTGTTTACTGGCAGTGGAGCCTGACCTTGCCAAGCAGGAAGGACCCATTGTCTTTATGCTGTACGGGCGTGGCAGAGCACTCTTCTCATGCCTGGGCAAAGGTATCGAACGCGACAACTTGTTGATGGATATCGAGTTCATCACCGGCGCGTGCTCCTGCACCGTTAAGGACCAGAACCCAGGCGTGGACCTGCTCTTCCATACCGACTGGGACGTAGCAGCAGAAACTCTGGCTCGACAATTCAGCGGTGAGGAGGGGAGCGAGTATGCTGTCGGCGCGAGTGGTTATCCCGAGCTGGTACTTCCGGGCGCCACGCCCGGCGCGGCACCGGAGGAAATGAGTGCGGAGCCGGCTGCGAGCACTTCGGCGACCGGGGAGTCCAGTGCCGTGGCGCATGTGGCCGCAGCGGGCGACGCGGGACCAAGTGATGCGGAATCGGGTGAGGAGACAAGCGGATCGGCGGACGAATCGAGCGATGAGGATTCGCCGGTGAGCACGGTCGACCATTCTGATCAGCCGACGGATGTTGCCTCCGAGCAACCGAAGAACTCGTCCGATGAGGAAGACCGGTTGGTGGTCAATAAGAGGGTGGACCGTAATCCAGCCTTGGGAGAGGGCGGCGGTCCGGAAGAAAAGCCTTCGGCCGCGAGCGGCGTGCTGCTGGTCGGACTCGGTCTGGCGGCCGCCCTGGTCGTCCTGTTCGGTGCGACGTTTATGGTCCTGCGGCCAAAGTAATCGGTTGCCATTCCCGACGATCACGCCCGCTGGGCGTGATCGGGCGACGGACGGATTCGTAGACCGATAAGGCATACGCCGGACGGCCGGATAGCAGTAAGAATCGTATGTTCTTCGTTTCCACCCGCTGCCTGCCTGGGGGGCAATCGACGGAGAATCCGCGCCAGGGTGCAGGAACGGGCTCGTTTTGGGTGGACGTATTATTCAGCGCGATCTTGA
>CAYNDU010000103.1:0-12530 GCA_964395615.1 uncultured Pirellulaceae bacterium
GTCGGCCCGCCAGCAAGCGCTTCCGGTGCGAACACGATCTCGACGTCGTCACGCGCGGCGAGCGATCATTACGAGGGCGGCCAGGCCAGTGTCATTAAAGCCGTAGCTTTCGAACGCTCCAGCCAGAACGACCAAACGACCGGGCGACTTGAAAAGCCCTTACCTGAGATTTTGAAAATGCTTGCTCGAATAAGATCGACCGCGATTGTTCAATTGCTATTGGCCCGCGTGCGTGAATTCTATCGTCAACCGGAAGCGGTCTTCTGGGTATATGGGTTTCCGCTGATCATGGTCCTGGCCCTTGGTATCGCTTTTCGCCAGCAATCAATCGAGGTGGTTACGGTCGACGTGATGAAAGGGAGCCAGGCCGAACGGATCAGCCAACTCTTGCAAGCAGATGATCGATTCGATGCGGTCGTCAACGAGTCGGCCGCCTGTGCTCGACGCCTGCGAACCGGGAAGACCGATGTCGTGGTCGCGTCGGATCAGGAAGGCTATTGGTTTCAGTTCGACCCCACGAGGCCGAACGGTTTACTGGCTCGCAACGAGGTCAATAGTGTTCTCCAAGAAATGGCCGGTCGCTCTGATCCGGTCAAGACACACGACAAGAAAGTCGCGGAACCGGGCGGTCGTTACATTGACTTCCTGATCCCCGGTCTGCTGGGCATGGGCTTGATGGGGGGCGGTTTGTGGGGAGTCGGTTTTGTTACCGTCGATATGCGTATCCGCAAATTGCTCAAGCGGTTCATGGCCACTCCCGTCAAGCGAAGTCACTTTCTGGCCAGCTTGATGCTTAGCCGAATGCTGTTTCTGGTCCCCGAGGTGGTCATACTGCTCGTCTTCGCACGACTCTTCTTCGGCGTCGTCATCTATGGCAGTATCCCTCTCCTGATCGGACTGATCCTGCTCGGTTCGGTCATGTTTTCCGGCATCGGATTACTGGTCGCGTCGCGGGCCCAGACTTTGGAGTCGATCTCGGGGCTTATGAACCTGGTGATGCTCCCGATGTGGATCCTGTCGGGAATTTTCTTTTCGGTGGAGCGTTTTCCCGAAGTGGTGCAGCCTGCGATACGATTGCTGCCCCTGACGCCTCTGATACAGGCCCTGCGTAAAGTCATGTTGGAGGGGGCGTCCATTACCGGTCTGGGCTCCGAAATCACTTACATGGTTGTTGTTGGCGTTGTCTCGTTTGTGGTAGCCTTGAAACTGTTCCGTTGGTATTGAATCGGATCGAGGTCGAACGCGCACGTCGAGGCACGGGCACTCGTCGATCCCTTGCCACTGGGGGTGCCTGCCATGGCAACCGTTTCCCGTCGCGAGTTCTTAAGAAATGCCGGCTCGGCTGCTGCCGGAGCCTGGGCCTTGTCGACGCTCGCCGATGCGGCGGCCGATCCGCCACCAGCCGAAGCCTCACCCACGCAAACTCCGCCGGATCCAACGGCCGGATCGCCGGCAGTATCCATTGAGTTGCCTCGGCTGCGCGTCCCCCTATCGTTCCTCATCGATGACTCGACGTGCCTGGTCAATATGGGCCGATTCTGCATGCCACAGTTTGCTGCGGTCTGGCCCGAACGAGAAACGTATCGACAGCCGTGGCGGTCTTACCCGGCAGAAATTCCGGACGCGTTTTTGCGTGAATTCGGCCTGTGGTGTGCTGAGCAAGGGGTTAAGGGGAAGTTCAGTATCGTCCCCTATCCGGCCTGCGTCGGATGGCTCGATCGTGAACTGCCCGGTTGGGCCCGCCATCAATTGCTTGACAGTCTGAAACTTGTTCGCGACGTGATGGTACCGAACTGGGACATTCATCCCGAGATGATCAGCCATACTCGCGTGATCGATCTTGCTACGGGACGTCCATTCGCCGATATCAGCCCGGCGACCATGGAAAACTCGTATCCACAGACCAAGAAATCGGTCGATGAACTGGCCCAGTATCTCTCCTACGCTCTGCGAATCCTCAAGAACTGCGACTTGCCGTGCGAGGGCATCACGACTCCCGGTGGTTTTGGGAATAGTGTCAAATCTGAGTTGTCCCTGGCTGTTCAGGAGTCGGTTCGCGATGTGTTCCGACCGGAAATACCGCACTACTTCAAGTATATCGCTACGGGAACGGAAAGCACGAACCCACGAATCGAACATGCGCGCGATCTTCAATCGAATGACCCGCGCCTGACGGTCAACGTCTATGCCGGTACCGGAGACTGGTTTGGAGGCTGGGATGGCGTGCGAGAACCTCAAGGCGCCTTGTATTGCAACGCCGACGCG
This sequence comes from uncultured Pirellulaceae bacterium, assembly GCA_964395615.1. GTDB lineage: Bacteria > Planctomycetota > Planctomycetia > Pirellulales > Pirellulaceae > CAYNDU01. Next base: position 2,266 of record CAYNDU010000103.1, read on the forward strand.
ACCGAGGGCAGGATGGTTGAACTGATCAAGCGGCGTGAGCCGGCGGTCATGTTGTGCCACTGGCCCGGTATGTATGGGAACGGATCGAAACGTGGGTTCGTGTCACTCCAGCAAGTTGTCCTTGCCCTGAACAGCCGCTTTGCTGATGAAACACTTTGGATGAAAGCAAGCGAAATCGCGCGCTATTGGGCCGCGCGGCACGCGACGACGATCGAGAGCGGCGAGCGACACATTCGATTCAACGCACCCTTTGGCTGTCCCAACTGGACGGTGCGTGTCGATCGTCCGATTGGCAACGCCCTGCGACTCGTACGGGATGGTGAGCCGGTTGCTTTCCGTCACGTGCGGTCTTCGGCCCGGATTAAGGCTGGAAGTTGTCTGTTAGAATCGAACGCAACCGTCGTCTGCTTCGATCTGCCTCGTGGCCGCAGCACGATAACGTGGCAATCAGACTGACCTAGGGAGATCGACTCGCCAACTGCCGATACTCGGCGTACGCCACGTCGTACGCTTTTCGGACGGTACGACGAGGTCGGACAATGGTCGCCTGTCGCTCGGGATCATCTTTGCGAGGCGCTGCCATCGTACGGATCGCCGTGCTCATCGTCGCGAAGCCACTCGTTCTTCGCCCGGCGGCGATCACTCCCAGAATGGCCGCCCCCAGCGCCGGGCCTTGAGTGGATGGATGGATGGTGACGGGCTTGCCGAGCACATCGGCGTAGACCGGGACGAGCAGTCGGTTATGGTGCGGCAGGCCGCCCGTTGCCACGAGCTTCTTTACCGGCACTTCGTGTTCTTCAAGCAGTTCGACGATCCAGCGTAACCCGAAGGCGGAAGCCTCGAGCAGCGCTCGATACAGATGGGCCGGTTGGTGGTTCAGGGCCAGTCCGGTGAAGGCACCTTTGAGCGTTCCATCCATCAAGGGCGTTCGGCAGCCGTTGAACCAATCGAGGCATCGCACGCCGTGGCTCCCGGCGGGAATTGACTCCGCCTCACGAGTGAGTTGTCGGAAGTCCTTGTGACCGCACAGGCGGCGCAGCCAGTCAAAGGCATCGCCGACCGCCGCCTGGCCTGTTTCGTATCCGAACAGCCCGGGCAGGATTCCTCCTTCGACAATTCCCGCCACGCCGGGGACGAAGTTTCCCTCGCGTGCGTTGAGCATGTGGCAACTGCTGGTCCCCAGAACCATGACCAGAGTGCCCGGGCCGCTGGCGCCCGCTCCCGGAACTCCAGCATGCGCATCGATAATCGCAGCGCTCACGGGGATCCCGGCGGCCAATCCCAGTTTGCGGGCCATTGGGGCCGTCAGGTTGCCTGCCCGTTCACCGGGGGCCACGTGTCGTCCCGGCATTTTGTCGCGGACCACGTGCCTCATCTCGCGATGTAACGCGCCAAAGAAACCGGGCGACGGATAGCCGTCCGACTTGGACCACATGGCCTTGTACCCGGCCTGGCAGGTCGAGCGAGGAAGTGAGGCGGCCGGGCCACCCACCAGTTGCCACACGAACCAGTCGCCGGCTTCCAGCCAGACGTCGGCTGCCCGGTAAACTTCCGGCGCCCCTTCCAATGTTTCGAGAATCTTGGGAAAGAACCATTCGAGTCCGATGATGCCTCCGTAGCGAGCCAAAAACGGTTCTTTGCGGCGCCGTGCGACTTCGTTGATCCTGTCTGTTTGAGTCTGGGCGCCGTGGTGCTTCCAGAGTTTCGGCCATGCCAGGGGTTTTTTGGAAAATGGCTTTTCCAGGCAGAGTGGATTTCCATCGGCGCGAGTCGGCAACATGGTGCAGCTGGTAAAATCAACGCCGATGCTGATCACGTCGTCTCCTGAGCGGCCGGCTTGTCGTATCGCTCGACGAACGGCGCGCGCCGCGGACCGGATCCAGTCCTCGGGATGTTGCAGGGCGTAACCGGGGGGCAGTTTTTCCGTTCGGCCCGGCAGTGTTTCGATGATCTGTCCGTGCGCAAAACGTGCCACCGCAGCGCCCTGTTGCCGACCCTCCAGGTCGACCAGCAGTGCCCGTACCGATTCGGTTCCGAAGTCGAGTCCTAATGCGAGACGATCCGAACGGGTCATTGGGGGCTCCTATTCTGCAGGGCAGGCCGGTAGCGTTCACTCATTGATCGCCTGACCACCTTCGTGGATATTGTCGAGTGTGAACATTCGAGAACTCAAGACAATTTTTTTGGGGACATCTTTGCCCGCCAGAATCAGAAGTGCCGTGTCGATGGCTTCCTTGCCGCCGGTCGGATATTGAAAAGTGACGTCCAGGATGCCCTGGCCGACATAGGCCATGCCTTCCTGTGGCAACGCGTCGATCCCCACGAATTTCATTTCTTCGCTTCTGCCGGCCGCGCGCGCCGCCAAGACAGCGCCGTGGGCACCAGGGTCGTTATGGGCATAGACCAGATCGATATGGTCGAACCGCGCCAGAGCGGATTCCATTTCCTTCCGAGCGTTGGGTTCCTGCCACTGCATGTCCGCCTCGAAAATCACCTCGATATCACTGCCACTGATTCCCTCGCGGAAACCGGCGTGGCGATCCTGACCGGGCGTGCTGGTCATCAACCCCTTGAGTTCGACGACCTTGCCCTTTCCGCCCAGCGTTTGTCTGACCCACTTGCCGGCGGCACGCCCGATTTGCCGGTTGTCCGCGCCGATGAAGCAAGTGTAGCGATCGCCCCTGACCGCTCGATCCAACACGATCACCGGGATACCCGCTTCAACCGCTTTGGCGACCGGCGGAGTGAGCGGCACCGTTTCGAGGGGGCTGATAATGATCAGATCGACGCCGGCGCTGATGAACTCCTCGACCTGGGCCCGCTGCCTGAGCGAGTCCATTTGAGCGTCTTTGTAGATGACGTTCAGGTTGTCATGCTCGGCCGCAGCGGCTTTGATATCCGCGTTCATCTGAACGCGCCAGGGCTCGTTCAGATTGCACTGGCTCATGCCAATCTGGTAGACGCGATTCTCAGGATTTGACGACGACTTGCCTTGGTCGTTTGTCGACTGCGAGTCGGGTTGGCAGCCGGGCAGGAACGCGATGAGTATGAGGCAGCTCGCCACGGACCGGGACCCGCTGCGCAAAAAGCGGCGACGAATTGTGCTTGCGGACCACCCCAGGCAAGAGCCGAATGAGCGGAAAATGTTGACGGGCCGTCCGCCCCCAAATCGGAAACGTCTCATGATGGTCACCATAGCACAGCCTTTCGTTACGGCACAAAGCACGTGATGTTACTCCAACCAGGTGCGAGGTCCGGACGGCCTCGACCCGTTCGTGTTCCCAATGCTGCCCGTCGTGAACCGGCGTTTCTCATGTAGCGATCACGTCTGTCGTGTGCGCTGAGCAACAACGGCGACAATGATGATCGTGCCGGTCAGCATCAGCCGGCCCCATTCGGGAACGGCGTTAATCGATAGGATCTTCTCCAGATAGCCGATCGTCAAGACACCGAGCAGCGTCAGGCCGATGCCGCCGCGACCGCCCATCAAGTTCGTTCCGCCGATCACGACCATCGCAATGGCAGTCAGTTCATAACCGTTTCCTGTCTGGGGATCACCCTGTTGCTCCTGAGCGGCCTGGCAGATTCCGGCGACCGCGGATAGAAGCCCGGCGGCGACATAGGCGAGTGTTTTTGCTCGAATCACGGGCACACCCGACAAACGCGCCGCCTCTTCGTTGCCTCCAATAGCATAGAGCTGCCGGCCCCAGCGGTGTCGTGAGAGGGCCAACCAGGCAAGGCCGGCGCAGGAGAGAAAGACGACGGTGACGACCGACGGGTTGATCGCGTCGATCAGGGGTCCGTGGCTGCCCGACCAAAGCGGTCCGTCGATGATTTCAAAAACGGCCGGAATCGGGACGATCTCGTAGGTCCCGTCCGGCGCTAAGACGGATGCGGAAATCTTCATGCCCCCAGAAACGTACTTGGCCAGTCCGCGGGCGAAAGCCATCATCGCCAGCGTGGCGATAAACGGTTGCACTCGAAGCCAGGCGGTGACGGTGCCCGAAGCGGCCCCGCACGCGGCGCCGACAAGCAGCGCAGCGGGAACGCTCAGCCAGGCGGACCAATGCCAGTGCATCAGCAGCAGGCTCACGATAACCGCCACTAAGGCGAGCACGCTGCCGACCGACAAGTCGATGCCGGCTGAAATGATCACCAACGTCATGCCGCAGGCCAGAATGCCATAGACGGATACCTGCCGCAACGTGTCACGATGCGTACTGGCCTTGAAGAATGTCCCATTCGCGTTGAATACCAGGCCAAGCAACAAGACGATCAACAGCGCCAGGGTCGCCCGACCGATCGGGCCGGTGGCCCAGTTGGGGCTAGAGTGCGGCACCCGGACAGTCTTCGATTGTCGACCGTTCATGGCAACATCGCCTCCTGCTGGACACCCATGGCGGCTTGCAACACTCGATCCGCCGACAGTTCTCGTTTCTCAAACGTCCGGGTCACTCGCCCGCGATGCATCGCCACGACGCGATCGCTCATCGACAGTAGCTCCGGCATTTCCGATGAGACGAGCAGGATTGCAATTCCCTGGTCGGTCCACTGATTGATGAGTTCATAGATCTCCTGTTTGGATCCGACGTCAATGCCTCGAGTCGGTTCATCCAGCAGAAGGATTCCGGGCTCGGTCAATAACCATTTTGCCAAAGCAACCTTCTGTTGGTTGCCGCCTGACAGGGTTGCGACCTCCATGTCGAGTGAACCGGCGCGTAAACTCAGTGTTTCGCCAATTTGTCGAGTCGCCTGTCGCTCGCGGCCCGCGTTGCGCCAGCCGCCTGGCGAGAAGTGTTCGAGACTTGCCAGGGTCGTGTTGGCGATGATGGAAAGGGGAAGTACAAGCCCATTAGCCTTGCGGTCGTTCGTCAGCAACGCCAAGTGACGCCGTAATGCCTGACGCGGTTGGGACGGGCGATAGGCATGACCATCGATCTCGACCTGTCCCGACGTACGCCGTCCGTAACCGCCGAACAGGCTCATCAGCATTTGGCTGTTTCCGGATCCTTGCAGACCAGCCAGCCCGACGACTTCTCCACGCCGCACCTCGAGCGACACGTCGGCCACAATAGATCTCGAACCGACAGCAACCGAGTAATGACGCAGTCGCAACCGGACGTCGTCAGTCTGCTTCGTGCGACGGGCGTACGATTCGGTTACCTTCCTGCCGATCATCCACTGAATGAGCCGATCGGGCGGAAGATCGGACCCCGTTGCCGTTCCGATGTTTCGCCCATCTCTCAGGACCGTAATTCGATCGGCCAACCGTTCTATCTCTTCCATCTTGTGCGTTATGTAGATCACGCCACAGCCCTGTTGTTTCAACTGGCCGATCAGGCAGAACAGGCGGTCGACGTCTTCAGCGTTGAGCGCACTGGTCGGTTCGTCCATCACAATCACCTTGGCTCGGTGCCCGAGTGCCTTTGCGATTTCGATCAGCTGTTGCGCCGCGACGGGCAGTTGCCCGACGATCCGGTCAGGGGCGACATCGAGCCCCACCTGGCTCAGCAGGTCCCTGGCCTGTCGAGCCAGACGATCCGAACGGACGAACCCGCCTCTTGTCGGAAGCTGGCCCAGGAACAGGTTGTCAGCGACCGTCATTGTCGGGATGAGTGAAAGCTCCTGGTGGATTACGGCTACGCCCGACCGTTGAGCCTCCTTGGGATTCGCTGGGTGGAATGGCCGGCCGCTTACCTCGAGCGTTCCGGAATAGTCGGTGTGGACACCTGCCAGAATCTTGATCAATGTGCTTTTGCCGGCACCGTTTTCTCCGGCCAGTATGTGAACTTCGCCGGAATCAAGTTCGAAATCGACGTGGTCCAGCACAGTCACTCGGCCAAATCGCTTTGTGATTCCCACCATCCGCACTATCCGGTGCGGTTCGGATGCGGCACCGATCGTGCGGTTCATTTGCTTTGCAACTGAAGGTAGTCGAGTCCGAACATGTAGCGTTTGATGGCCTGGGGGTGAGCGCCGGCGATCTCGATCGACAGCCGGTTGGGGCCGGTCTTCAAGTCATACTCTCCCAACGACACGACGTCGTTTGCGACCCTGTCATGGAATCGATCGAATTCCACCGCGGATTGGTCGTTGATTCTCAAACGGACGATCCCATAGTCGTTGGCCTTTGTTAGATTCGCTGTAACGGCATAACGCCCCGCTTTGCTTACAGGAAACTCGAGGACCAGACGGTCCCCCGTTTTTCCGTCACGCCACCAGAGCTGAGTTTCGTTGCTCCAGTGGAAGTGCCCAACCTGTTGTTGTTCAAGCGTGCCTCCCGACTTCGACACGACATTCAGCGACTCGCCCTCCAGGGCTCCTTCGACCCGAAAAACTTCGATGATATCCGATCGCTTGAGAGCCACCGGCAGAGCTACCGTTTTCTGTTCGGGCTGAATGTTGGCCCGGGCGTCCGGTCGAGCGTACCAGAAAGTGGAGGGTGCGAAATTCACCTTCGTGTCGGCCCAATGCCACAACTCCATGTCGAATTGGAGCCTATGTTCGAACGGAATCGCATCTAGTGAACGATAGCGGCTGTTGACAGAATAGCCTGGCTGAAGATTGCCCGCCCCGGTCGGTTGCGCATGGAAGGGCGAGCAGAAGTAGGCCGGCTTGCACCAGGCGTAGCCGTAGTAATCTTCCGTTCCCGTGCCGACGTGTGACGGAAAATCTTCGCCATCGACGTAGATCTTTTCGTCTCCTTCGCCCCACCACGCCTGCGCGCCGTTGAACACTTCCAATGTGTCTCCCACGTACGTGCCCCGGCCGTTGATCGTTACGTAGTTGACGTCGTAGGCACCGGCGCCGGGCGATTCGCCGCCGCGAAACGTCTGTGTTTCGGTCAACTGGTGCCACGTGGCATGGAAGTGCAGCGAACGTTCGTTCCATGTCCATGGTTTGATTTGGACGGTGAAATCCTCGACCCTTACCGGCCGATTGCCGAAATTGACCAAGTTCAGCGTGCAGCTCTCTGCGAATGGCATGACCCAGAAGGCATGCATTACCCCTTCGTCCGTCACCTCGGTATACCATGACCGGTAGGCATGTATCTGGTAACCGGTACCAAAGAAAGAGCCGACCGGACACCATACAGACCGATCTCCGTCGAAGGTGATATCCAGGACGGTCGAACGAAGTGCCTGGGGTAGGTTGTCGGAATTCAACTTGATGGTCAAGTGCCGAACGGCAGCTGGGCCTTCAAACGCTATACTTCTTGCCTTGCCAGGTTGGATCTCGCCCTTTGCTTCGACGGAACTTGCTTCCCGCGAATGTCTCTCTCGTAACCTGGCCTGTACGGCAGCAAGTCTGCGATCGGCAGCCGACAATGCCTTTTGCGAAAATGAACGAACCGGGGTCCCCGGCTCGTAGGTTCGGTAGTTGATCTGGTAGTAGAGAGCTTCACCCTGGTGAGCTCCACGGTCAACGGGGGCCGAGGTCTCATAAGTGATTTTGCAGTGGCTCGCGTAGGGGATCGGCAAGTAGAGATTGTGCCCTCGGTGAGCATAGATCGTGTCCGACGAGACGCCCTCCGAAAGCGGCGGACCGACCAGGCCGCCACGATCGAGGATCTGTTCGATCGGTCCCTCGATGGCCGGCTCCGCGTCCCCGTCCAGGTAGAAACGCAACGTGCCGTTGGTGAATTCCTTGCCTCGCGCTCCATTCCACGTGGCCCAGAATCGTACAACGGCCCCCGGGCCCGCTTCGTCCATCATAACGTACTCCGTCCGGGCGCCGTTCTGCTCCGTTCGTACAAACTGGCTGCGATCCATGTTGGCAAACCAGCCCGGTTTGTCCGGAGCAATCGTGTCGCGATCATAGCTGCTCGCCTGGCGGCACGTGTAGCGAGGCTCCGGGACTTGTGCCACCTGGTCCCGATCGATCATTTCCTGTAACAGCGTGTCCAATGAAACAGGTTCGGTGGCAGTTGACGGCGATACAAGAACACAGGTGAGGCAGACAACGAGGGTCGCACGATACATGGTTGGATCATCCTTACTCACGGATTCAGAAGGCGACGGCGGCCCGGTTCCAATGGCCTGGAAGCGTATGGATAGCGTGTGACAAGTTCTTGGCCGGAAAATCCGGTTCACGCGACGGGGTATTCCCGGCTGCTCACCGTCCGTCTCCGCCTCCCGAAATTGCCTGATACCAAATGGGTCAAAACGGTCTAACTCGAAAACTCAACGACGATCTTTTGGCCGGCAGGGATTGTCACTGTCTCCGAAAACTCCACGGTTACGGTTTTCGCCTGGCAAATGACCTTGAACGTACCAGAGAGGTGATCTCCTGTCAGCTTACACGTCAAAGGCCCTTTCGCTTCGTTCCACGGCAGGCTCAATTGACGCAGATCCAGCTTGCCCCACTTGACCTCCAGGGTGTGTCGACGAGCGTTCTCGGATCCCGTCCGCTCATAGCTGCCCCACCCCTCAGCCGCGGTAAAAGCACAACGGAAATCGCCTTCGCTGATCCGTGGGGCGAAGCCAATATGTTGGCGCGGTCCGTGGTACTGGAAGCCTGCCAACCCCAACAATACGCCCCAACTGGCCATGGCACGTGCGTAGTGGTCACCGCACTCAATCTCGTTGAACGGATTGTGCTTGCTCGGATGGTACCGGTCGTGAACGCCTCGGCAAATCGCCAAAGATTCGAGCAGCATCCCCTCGTAGGCCATGTGGTTGGCGACCTGGTATTCGATTCCCGTCCAGATTTCGTTGCGGTATCGCGTGCTCTTCGGCCCGAGATGCTTGCTCAAGGGCCACGTACAGGTAAACAATCCGGCCTCACCGGCGTAGGCGAACCAGCGTTCGGGCTGATGTGCCTGGTTTTGCGGTTCGATGTCGGGTGCCCAGCAGTACTTCCAGATCGACTGAAGCGTCTTCCTTGTCACGTCTGGCGGGTAGAGATATCCAAGATTGACCTGGTGAGCCCAGCCTTGCCCAAATAGTTGATCCGCCAGGCAGCCGTCGGCATATTGCCACTCCGGATGCTTCTTCAGATCGACTTCTTGGACGAAGTACTCGCCGTTGAAGAGCCGTTGTACCGACAAGCGGCTCCCTTGCTCGAAGATGTCGTGGCACCGATTTGCAAATCGAGTGTCGCCCAACTCGCGAGCCATTTCTTCGGCCGCCCTCAATGCGCCCAGGTAGAGCGACCCGACCATCGTGTTCGCACCAAAGTAGTTCTGATCGTACGTTTGATGTTGGCTTCCCTCGAGAAGACCATCGCCATTCCCATCTTGACCGATCAGGAATTCAACCGCCTTGCGAATTCGAGGCCAGGTTCGTTTCAAGAACTTACCGTCCGAGCACATTTGATGTTCTCGATACGCCTTCAGAATGTAGCCGCCCTGCGAATCTCCGGCCCAGATCCGCCAGTTCTCGCCACGGAATCGAATCTCGCCCGTTTCGGCAATAAAACCGACGCCCGGCGCAAAGTCCTGCATCTCGCGCACGCTTCGCTCCAATTGCGGGAAAAGGCGAGCCAGTGCATGCTCGTAATTCCAGACGTGTCCACAAGTGCCGGAACAACAGCCGCATCCTTCCCACGCCCAGAAACGGCCGTTGGCCCACCATTGGCACGTGTTGGTCGCCAGGTTGCCGACCGTCGAGTGGAGGCGGTCCAATAACCAAAAAGGCAGGGTGGAATCATAGTACGTATCGCGCCACAGGCGCGTGTCACGTACCAGAGAATAAAAATGGTCGGCTACGTACTCCGCCACTTCGACCGCATCACTGAACCGGGTCGCATAATGGTTCCGCACGAGGTCGTTGCCGTGATACATGTTCGGCATGTGCCACGAAACCAGTAGGGTGACCGTTGTGGAAGCCCCGGGCGCTAACTCGACCGTCTGCCCGATTGCGGCGGTTAACCCCTGGTCAAGGGCTGCCGTCCGGTTGGAATCGATACGCGAGTGCGATGCAGCAGAGAGACCGGAAAACAACGCGTCCCCCGCGGATTTTCCGTCAATCGAGGTGGCCACCAGCGATGGACTTTCGGACAAGACCGACAGCGCAAAGGTCCCGAAGTCCCGCCGTAGAGCCAGATCGCGTGCTTCGCCGGCCAGCGGCTCGTCACGTAACTCGATCTGATCAATGTTGATATGGCCCCAGGCCTCCGATTCTCGATCGACGATCTCCAATTGACCTCGCCGGCCTTCGAATTCTCGCACATTCCAGTTGTGAGGTTGGAGACGTTCGTTTTCCTGCCCGCTTGCGGAGCGCACGATCTTGCCGTCAACCCGCAGTCGCATGGCCGTCTCTTTG
>CAYNDU010000104.1:0-12468 GCA_964395615.1 uncultured Pirellulaceae bacterium
AGCCGGATCTTGCCCGCGCCCCGCAGTGCCGCCCAGCGCGGCCCGATCAGCAAGGCCGAGGCTGCGGCTCGGCAGCGTGTCGAACCTGAGGTTCGCCCGGCATCGCGCAAGGCCAAGCTGACCGTTCCGGCCAAGCCGGCAAAATCAGACTATGTCGTGCCGGCTCAGCCGGTCGATGTGGCCACCGAGGAGCGCCGCGGGTTCTTTGCGGCAGCAGCCGGGGTCCTGCTCGGCTCGTCACTGGCCATCGGGTTCACCTCCCTGGCCGCGACACACCTGGTCTGGTTACTGGGAATGGCCCGGTTCATGTTCCCCAATGTGCTGACGGAACCGCCGACGAGGTTCAAGGTTGGGTTTCCCGGTGACTACGCAGACGGCCAGGTGCAAACAAAATTCAAGGCCCAGTTTGGTGTGTGGATTGTCCGGTACGAGTACGAGGGCCAGCCGCAGATTTTCGCGATCAAATCGGTCTGCACTCACTTGGGGTGCACTCCCAACTGGCTTGAGGGCGAGCAGAAGTTCAAATGTCCGTGTCACGGCAGTGGGTTCTACAAGGAGGGGATCAATTTCGAAGGTCCCGCTCCGCGACCGCTTGAGCGGTACGCCATTCGGATCGCCGATGACGGACAGCTGGAGGTGGACAAGAGCCGCAAGTTCCAGGAAGAGTTGGGGCAATGGGCGGACCCGGCTTCGTTTGTTTCCGTTTGAGGCAGTTGCGCCTTGATCCTCGTTTCCTTCTTTCAAAACAGTAGTCGTTCTTATGCCATCACTCGGTGAGATGATTCGCGGTTCTCAGCTTTGGAAAAGTATCTTCCGGCACCCTGCGCCGGTCGATCGGCGGAACCGCATCGTGGTCGTGTTGACGAACTTTTTCTTACACTTACACCCGGTGTCGATCAACAAGCAGGGCATTGCGCTCAGCTACACCTGGTGCATGGGTGGGATCACGTTCTTTTTGTTTTTGGTCGAGACGGTAACGGGCGTGTTGCTGATGTTTTATTATCGGCCGACCTTGGAGTGGGCCTACACGGACATCTTGGCATTGCGTGACGTTGCATCGATGGGGGTACTGCGCGAGTTGCATCGATGGGGTGCGCACGCGATGGTCATCACGGTATGGCTGCACATGTACCGGGTCTTTTTGACAGGCAGTTACAAGCCACCACGAGAGTTCAACTGGGTCGTGGGAGTGATACTACTATTGCTGACGCTGTTACTATCATTCACCGGATACCTTTTACCGTGGGACCAGTTGGCGATCTGGGCCATCACGGTTGGTTCGAACATGGCTCGAGCGACCCCGTTTTTAGGGCATGAAGGGCCGGGGGCTCAGTTGTTGACGGTGGGCGGGATCGGGATGATTACGAATGCCTCGGACGCTCGATTCGGCTTATTGGGTGCCCGGTTTGTCGGCGAGGAGACGTTGAATCGATTCTACGTTCTGCATTGCGTTGCGATCCCCTTGGGCGTGGCGTTATTACTGGCGATCCATTTTTGGCGAGTGCGTAAGGACGGTGGCATCAGCGGTCCACTATGACCGCGCGGGTGCCGAATTTGCCATACGATCGAGCGGAAATCACAATTTGAGTTGGCAGCAAAGCAATGCATGGACACGGAAACGAAGCGGAATTCCTGGCGAACATCAGTGGTTTCCTGGGGTTTTATTATGTAGCCCTGGCAGCACTCAACGGCATTGCCGCGTTCTATCTCAGGTCAAGTGGCAAGGTGAAGCCCTGGTTTCAGGTCGGCCGCTGGACGATCACGAATTTAACGGTCTTGCTGGGGGCCATCTTCTTGTTCCTGATCTTCGCTCCATTGGCCTGGAGTGCCGATCCTCAGATCATGGCACTGGTGTCGATTCCGAACGTATTTCGGGAGTTGGCCGACAAGCTGATGGGACCGATGGTTTATTCGGTAGGGAGTCTTTTCCTCCTGACGTTTCTGTTTTGGGGGCGACGGCTGTTTACTCGACCGGAAGTTGCCTGGACGGGCTTGAACCTCTCCTTGCTGTTCATGGGCTTTTCGATGACGGACGCCGATTTTGCGGCCATTGTCACGAAGCCGGACAACGTCCCCATCGTTGGCTTGATTTTCCTTCTTGGCTTTTTCACCTGGTTGGCAACGCGCAAGGCGGTGATCAATGACCGGCGCATTGCGGCGGGGGACGAACCGGCCGAACACGCAGACATGGAGAAGGTTCTGGTCTGGCCGGACCTGGTCTACATCGAGTTGATCTGCATGGTGGCGTTAACGGCATTTCTCTTGCTCTGGGCCATTGGTCTGCAAGCGCCGTTGGAGGAGCCTGCGAGTTCGGTGAAAACGCCGAATCCGTCCAAGGCTCCTTGGTATTTCCTGGGCCTTCAGGAGATGCTGGTCTATTACGATCCCTGGATGGCGGGTGTGGTGTTGCCGAGTCTCGTGGTGGCAGGGCTGATGGCCATTCCCTACATAGACTATAACAAGCGGGGCAGTGGCTATTACACCATCAACGACCGCAAGTTCGCCTACCTTGTCTTTCAGTTCGGCTTTCTGGTCTTGTGGGTAACGTTGATCGTCTTGGGTACGTTTTTACGTGGGCCCAACTGGAATTTCTTTGGGTTCTACGAGTTCTGGGACGCGCACAAGGTTCAGGTTTTGAACAATGTGGATCTCTCGGAACGGTTCTGGAATGACCTGTTATCCATGCCGAGACCGCGGGCCCCGTCCGACGCGGCGTTCGGCACGAAGCTGCTTTATATCCTGGTACGGGAATCGCCCGGATTCGCCCTGGTGTTGATCTACTTTAGCGCGTTGCCTCCGGCCATGGTGATGTACAGCAAGATGTTCCGTAACATGTTCATGAAGATGGGCTTTGTGCGGTTCATGATCCTGTCGAATCTGCTGCTGATGATGGCGTTGTTACCGATCAAGATGATCTGTCGTTGGTCGTTTAACTTGAAGTACTTCATCGCCATCCCCGAGTACTTTTTAAATTTCTAGCAATGCCTGTTGATGCCAAGCACCGTGCAGCTTGGCGGAGCAAGGATTATGCCCGCAACCGACCAAACCTGGTATAACATGAAACGCCTCCACAAGGCGTTTGCAGTATCCGGCGTGGCGCTGTTCCTGTCCACGTTGTTGATGTTTGCTATCGATCATTCGCGAGAATGGAAACCGATCCAGCGGACCAGTGACCGGATCGAGATTCAGATGACGCGTTGGCGCAAGCTGCAGGCCGAGACCGACGCAAACGCGATGGTGCGCCGGGAGCTCGAGCAACAGCTTTCAACAGTTCGATCAACTCCACTAGCGCCCAGAATCCTGGAGGAATTCCAGTCGGTCGTATCGGCTGAGGCCAAGCGACTCGATAAACCGGCGCCCAGTTTCACGGCCGTCGACCAGCTCAACACTCGGCTTCGAAATGCAGCCACCGATGCGGCAACACGGCGAGCCGATTGGGAAGAGCTCGCCGACAAGGCTGAAAAAGCTCGCCGCGAGGCCAGCGAGGCGGCCGAGGCGGCGGCGGAAGCCGAGCGCGACGAGGCCGAGGACGTGGACTCGTTGATGCAGACCGCCGGGGAACTGGAGACGGCTGCGAAAGATGCCGAAGCCAAGGCGCAGGAGGCCGAAAAGGCGAAGCTGTCCATCGAACAGGACGTTGCCCCCTATCGCGAAGCGCTTCTCAAGGCCATCGATGCGTTTATTGTCGAAGCCCGGTTCCACGAGGACGAAGCCCTTCGAAAACGGAAATTCGAATCGGCCAACCTGGACGCCAAAAAAGCCGATCTCGGAATTGCGATCCGTGGTTCGAGTTCTGAGTCGGCGATCCGGAAGATCCAGGTTCGAGTTGATGCGCTGAAGGCAAGCGTCGCCGAAAAAACCGACACCTATCAGAGGGCCGCCGTTCATCGCAAATTGCTGGCCGAAATCTACGTTCGCCTGACGCAAAACGAAGCAGTACTCGCCGAGCAACTCGACGACGCTCTCGCCGAGTCCGCTCGGCTTGAAAAGGTTGTGTCGGACACGCAATCGAATTACTTCGACTTTTACGGCATCCTGCCGCTGCCGGGGAAACGGTGGTTGGAACTGCCGATATTTGATGCGTTCAATTCGCCTCGCAAGATCGAAAACCTGTGGAGTGACGATCTGGACCTGCAATACGGGAGCTTCGGACGTGTGCGCCGATTTGATCGGTGCACCACCTGTCACCAGGCAATTGACAAGGCACTTCCGGGAACGTCCGATCAGCCTGCCTATGTGGAATCTACGACGATCGACCTGATGATTCCGTTGCCCGAGGAACGCCCCGAGGGGCTGCTCGAGATCGAACGAAGTGACTTGTCCGAAAACGAAAGACCTGCGGCTCGACTACGCACTGTTTTCGGATTGTCGTTATCAGAGAATGGACTGCTCAAGAAAGGGGATGTGACGGTCACTCGGGTACGGCCGGAGAGCCCGGTCGCTCGTGCCCGTGAAACGGGCACCGGTGTCGAAGGGGTCATTGGAGACACGTTGCGAAAGTCACTGCTACGGTCGGATTCAGAAATGACGAGTGGACATTCCGTGCCCGGTTTGAGGGTCGGCGATGTGTTTGTCTCGGTCGACGACCAGATGCTTCCCGGTAACGGCGCGCTGCGGTCGGTAATGGAACAACTTCTCGATGCAGCCGAAAAGAACTGGGCGGTCATCGATGACGACGACGATCCGCTCCCGCCGGTGAGACTGACGATTCGGCGAGGACTACCGAACCCGTATGCAAGCCATCCTCGTCTTGACCTGTTTGTCGGTTCGATGAGCCCTCACAAATTGGCCGATTTCGCCTGCACCGTTTGTCATGAAGGGCAGGGGAGTGCGACCGCTTTCAAGTATGCGTCGCATTCACCCAATGATCCGGCGGCCGAGCGGGCATGGGCCGAGAAACATGGCTGGTTTGACAATCATCACTGGCCGTACCCGATGTTTCCGCGACGATTTACCGAGAGTGGCTGCTTGAAATGTCACCATGAGATTGTCGAGCTGGAGCCAAGCCAACGGTTCCCCGATGCGCCGGCTCCGGACGTTACCGAAGGATACCGGCTGATACGCAGTTTCGGCTGCTTCGGATGTCATGAAATGAACGGCTATGACGGTCCGGACCGGCGGATCGGGCCCGATTTGCGCGTCGAGCCAAACTACTATTCCGCGGCCCAGCAATTCAGGGGCGTGGAGGGCTCGGGCTACGAATCGCTCAGCGATCACGAAAAACAGTGGATCGACGAGTTGATCGCCGATCCGCAGAACGATGCAGCACGGCAACGTGTTGAGGCCCTGTGGCAGGAAGACGTTCGTCTGGCCGCCATCGCCAAACGCACGGAGAATGGCGAAGAAGTCAGCGGCACATTGGAAGATGACGAGGACGGTGAACCCCGTTTTTCACCGGAAGTACGTGACCGTTTGCTGCCTTTGCTGAAGGCACAGGAAGCGCCCGGTCGCTTTCGAAAAGTCGGACCGTCGCTGAGATTTGTCGCTCACAAGATCGATCCGGCGTTCATGTACGACTGGATCTGGAAACCGTCTCATTTTCGCCCCTCGACGCGAATGCCCCAGTTTTTTGGATTATGGGACCACTTGCCCGGCCAGCAGTTGCGACAACGAAAAGACGCGTTGCAGCAGCAGTTAACGCGTGCCAACTCGGAGACCTCTGATGAACAGGCCGTCGATGTCGAAATACTGAAACGCGAAATGGCCGAGATTGACGAGCAGTTACAGTCGGTCGACGAAATCGAGCATCGGTTCGAGCCGGTGGAAGTGCTGAGTATTATTGAGTACCTGCGAGCACGCACCCAGCCGTTTGATTATCTGAAGGCGCCGGATGGCGTCACTCCGATCACGAGCGACGAGCAGAAGACCGCTCAGATCGAGCGCGGGAAGATTGCCTTTCAAGAGCAAGGGTGCCTCGCCTGCCACGCCCATAAAGAGTTCCCCGATATTGAGAGTTTTCGGGATGATGGCTGGATTGCCCAGGGCCCCGATCTCTCAGAACTGGCATCAAAATTCGCCCCGAACAGAAACTCGCAAGGGCCCCGCTGGCTCTACAGTTGGATCAAGAACCCAAAGCGGTATCACGCCCGAAGCAAGATGCCGGCAATGATCCTCGATCCGGTGACCCATACGGATACCGAAGGATCGGTGACCATGATCACCGATCCGGCCGCAGATATCGTGGCCTACCTTCTGAGTGTTGAAGCGGAATCCTGGACGCCGGTCGGAACACAAATGGATCAGCAGAATCGAACGGCACTGGCCGAATTGGCACTGCTGCACCTAAAGGACTCGTTCCCCGCATCGCTGGCCGAACAGTACCTTGAGCAGGGGATTTCTGAAGAACAGCGCCAGCAACTCAAGGGGGCCGAACGAGAGCTCATTGTCACCGAACAAGAACGTGAGGACCTGACTGAGGAACTGCTCGACCAAAAACGGATGATGTACGTCGCCCGAAAGGCATTTGTCAATCACGGCTGTTTCGCGTGCCACGATATCCCCGGCTTCGAAGACGCCAAACCGATCGGTACCGGTCTGGCAGATTGGGGCCGCAAAGATCCGACTCGACTGGCCTTCATGAATATCATGAATTACGTCGGGCATGGAAATGGGGGACACGGAAACGATAGCGATCCGGCTCATGACTCGGGAGCCGGTGCTCACACCGGGCAATCCGTGCCGGTCGCTGGCCCGAGGTCGCGGAACATGCCCGATTATTACCGGCGCCAGTTGGCGGGCGGAAGTCGGATCGGGTTCATCTACCAGAAGCTCACCGAACCGCGGAGCTACGACTATCGGGATACCCGCAACAAGCGATACAGCGAGCGGTTGCGTATGCCCCAGTTTCCGCTGACGCCCGAGCAACGCGAGAAGGTGATCACATTCGTGTTGGGACTGGTGGCAGATCCGCCCCGCGCAAAATATGTTTATCAACCGGATCCTCGGCAAAAGTCGATTATGGAAGGCAAACGTGTCTTGGCGCGATTCAACTGCCAGGGCTGCCATTTGCTCGAACCGGAACGTTGGGATGTTGCGTTCGAGCCCGATTGGTTTGGTTCACAAGACGGGCAGACCACGTATCCCGTGGTGAGAGAGCACTTTCCTCGCGCCGACCGCGAGGCATCCGCCAAGATCGACCGAAGAGGCTTGCGTGTCTCGCATCTCGCCGGCATGCCGGTTCTTGCCAATGACGGGTGGCCGCGACTATTTGACGAAGAAGAATTCCCACTCGATGAGGACGCCGAATCCGAGTTCGACCCGAACCTTCTGTTATACGCCCTCGATCTCTGGCGGCCGGCGCTGATCGATGGTTCCACCTACCAGGTGGGCGAATTCCCATTGTTAATCTCGGCCGATCAGATCGAGAACCGACGTCGGTCGCTGGGCGGTGTTCTGGCCAAGTACTTGTTGCCGCACGTCGTACAGCGGGAACTCGAAAACAACCCGAACGCCAAAGGGGCCGAATCGTGGGCTTGGGTGCCACCGCCGCTGTTGGATGAGGGGAATAAGGTTCAACCCAATTGGCTGCACGATTTCCTGCTGGACCCGTTTCCCATCCGCCCCGCGGTCGTTTTACGCATGCCCCGATTCAACCTGTCGACCCAGGAGGCTACATCGCTGGTGGAGTATTTCGCGGCGACGGACCGAGCCGAATATCCGTACAAGTTCAATTCCAAACGGCGTCTGGCCCAACTTCAGACGGCCGACACGGCGTATGCTCGGCGGGTGAAGCAATTGGCCTCAGAGGGAAAGTGGAAGCTCGAGGGTCCCGCAGACGGAAGATATCTGGCGGACGCGATGCGAATTGTGACGAGTAACAACTACTGCGTGAAATGTCACTCCGTCGGCGATTTCGCTCCCACGGGTTCTGCGCGTGCCCAGGCGCCCAACCTGGCCCACGTCTATTCCCGATTGAGGGCGGAGTACGTTCGTCGGTGGATTGCCAAGCCAACGTCGATCCATCCGTACACGGCCATGCCGGTCAACATACCCTACGATCCGGATGCGCCCTTCATGGGCTCGACCGTGCCTCAAGACCTGCTGCCGGGCACCAGTCTGCAACAACTTGAAGCCCTGGTCGACCTTTTGATGAATTACGACCATTATTCCCAACAGCGGTCCCTGATCACTCCACTGGTGAAGGAATCGACCGGCGGTGCCCCGGAAAACGGCACGGATCCAGACACCGCCGGAATTCCAAGTTCCAACCCCCCCTAGTGCCGCCCCACGCTGCCAATGGCCAGTGGACCGATCGTGATCTATAATCGGAACGACCTGACTACCATGTAGTCCGGTTTTTCTGTCCAGCAGAATCCGGCTCGAGCCGATTCGCATGGAAGATCAGGTACCGTGGCCTCCCGCAGTTGGAGAACGTGCCATGTGCGGGATCCTGACAAGAAGTTGAACGACGAACGAGCGAACCATCCATGATGTTTACGCCGGCATGGTCCGGCTTTGACCCCACGACGCCCAGGGATTCTGAGGGCGACCAAATCAGCTCGATGTACGGTAGGGAAGATCGACGTCTGAGCAAAGGAGAATGAAGAAGATGCGAAGCATGTTTCAAATGGGTGCCGTAGCCTTGCTGACTCTGGTCTTGTGCACAACGGCTTCGGCTGCAGACTGGGGCAACCTGAAAGGGAAGTTTATCTACGACGGCACGCCGCCCGAGGCAAAACCGATCAAGGTGACCAAGGACCAACCGGTCTGTGGCAACCACAACCTGGTTGACGAGTCACTGGTGGTCAACAAAGAGAGTAAGGGCCTGAAGAACGTCATTATCTACCTCTATCCGGGCCGCGGAGACAAGGTCAAGGTCCACGAGAGTTATGCCGCTTTAGAGGGCAAGGAGATTGAGGTTGACAATAACCAGTGTCGTTTCAATCCGCATGTAACGTTACTGTGGACCAAACAGAAGCTCGTGATCGGCAACGCAGATCCGGTAGGGCACAACACCAAGGTGGACACGTTCAGTAACCCGCCGACCAACTTCACGGTTCCGGCCGGTGGCTCGCTGAAACAGACCTTCAAGAAAGAAGAGCGGATGCCCGCACAGATCGGCTGTTCGATCCATCCCTGGATGCGTGGTTGGCTGGTCGTACGTGACACTCCCTATATGGCCGTTTCCGATGAAGACGGCAATTTCGAGATCAAGAACCTGCCGACCGGCAAATGGGAATTCCTTGTCTGGCAAGAGGCTGCCAGCTCGCTCAAGTCGTTCGAGGTCGACGGCAAGACCGTGAAGCCCAAACGGGGCCGGTGGACGCTGACGATCAAGGAAGGGGACAACGACGTGGGCGATATCAAGGTTGATCCGGCATTGTTCAAGTAGACAGATTGGATCGGCGACCGGCCCTTTGTTGTGCGCAAAGGGCCGGTTTTTTGTTCCCGAACTCTTTGATCCAAATCGCCCTCCACGTACAGCCGGTGGCCGAACCGGGCAATCGGCTCAAGACACGAACTCGGGCTCCTCCAAACGCCAGCCTCTACCCCCGTATGCACTCCCACTCCGTGCGGACGAAATGAATAGCGTCACCTGCCGGCAAAACTCGGAATCACGCGAACCGGCGTCCAGACAGAGGGTCCGAGCGGCCTCGCTTATCTGCGGTTGGAAGTCATTCCGTTGCCGGCGGGTTTGGACCGGTTTGCTGCTGATCTCCTTGTTCAGCGGATGCGAGGGTGAACCCCAGTTCCAGCCCAACCTCGTGTTTGTCCGAAATCAAAAGCTGGTTCGGACCGTGAGTGAACTCGAGTCGCCCGAAGTGGCCACTCATCTCGATGATATCGATCGTATTGTGCAGCGGTTTTTCGGAACTCCTGATGACCCCCGCGTCTTACAGGCCGAGGAATCAGACCTGTCATCGATTCTCGATTCAAGCCTCGTGAAGCAAGCGGCCGGGCCGTACCGGCGAGACGACAGTGGGCGAGTGGCTGGAATCTACCGAGAGTACTGTGCCCGATGTCACGGTGTAACGGGAAACGGCCGTGGTCCGGTGTCCGCGTTGCTGAACCCTTATCCAAGGGATTTTCGTCGAGGGATCTTCAAATTCAAATCGACCCCTCAATCCTACCCACCGACGGACGAAGATCTGCGATACATCTTACGGCGAGGAATCCCCGGCACCTCGATGCCGTCGTTTGCCGCGATGCCGGAGAATGAACGGAAGGCACTTGCACACTACGTTCGGTACTTGAGTCTTCGAGGGTGGTTCGAACGTGCGCTGATCGCGGAAACAGCCATCGAACTGGATCCGGGCGATCGTCTACTGGATCCACAACTCGAAGAATTGAATCCCGCTGCTTTCGCGGACGACCTGGAATACTACGAGGGGATGTTGGTCGAGCAGGCTCAGCAATGGATCGACGCCGAGCAAAAAGTGCCCGAAATCCCTTCGGTACCGGCCGACTTGGACTCAAACGGGTCGGTGGAGTCGGGACGCAAGCTGTTTTTCACGACCATGGCCAACTGCGCTAAATGCCATGGCGAACTTGCCGCCGGAGACGGCCAAGTGGATGAATACGACGATTGGTCGAAGGAAGTCGAACCCGGTAATGAACTGGCGCTGGAAGACTATCTGTCGCTGGGTGCCTTGCCGCCGCGCAAGGTAAAGCCACGCAATTTGCGGTTGGGCGTTTATCGCGGAGGCGCCCAGCCCTCGGACATCTTTCGCCGAGTCCGTTATGGAATTGCCGGTACGACGATGCCGGAAGTTGCCAATCAGTTGACCGATCAGGAAGTCTGGTACCTGGTGGCATTCGTTCGACACTTGCCTCGGGAGGCCGGTCATCGCCCGCAAGCCGAAAGGAAGGGATCCTAGACGTTGCTGGATGCCTGGTGAGAGGTGGGCAACGGTCGCCGGAAGATCGATGTCATACGCCGAGAGTCTTGGGTCGGAATCGGTGGGTTCAATGGCCGTGAATCACGGTCGCCAACAACGTTGTGCGGCAAGCGATCGACCAACCCCATACGGTCAGATACCGACGGGTCACAAGGG
Organism: uncultured Pirellulaceae bacterium; assembly: GCA_964395615.1. GTDB lineage: Bacteria > Planctomycetota > Planctomycetia > Pirellulales > Pirellulaceae > CAYNDU01. The sequence goes on from CAYNDU010000104.1 coordinate 10,995, forward strand.
AGACCCCGATATGATTCGGTCCAAACGCGCTGCTCGTGCCCTGCCAAATCGCCGCTCTCCCGGTCCCCCGCAACCGGTGACAACGCATGATCGGGCGCCAGGTCGTCGATGGATCTCACGATTCAGCAACTGGATGAAAGTCGGCTGGCCGGGTCGTGCCTGGCGCTCGGGGCTCTTATCGATTTTGGTCTGGCTCACGCTCGGCGGAGCGGTTTCCATTTACTCGCTCTGCTATTGGAGTTGGCCCTGGACTGATTGGGGGTTGGGGCCGTCGCTGCCCATTGGAAGTCGGAGCATGGAGATCTCGGCCAGGTTCTCCTCTCAAGTTGTGACGTTGCCGGCCGTCTTCCTCATCCCGTTCGGCGTGTTTCCGTTGTTGGCGTTCTGGCTGGAACGGACCGACGGATTTCGGAAGTCGCCATCCTCGCCAGTGCAACCGGTTCTTGCAAACGGATCGCATTCTTCGGCGTGGCGCGTGGGATCGTGGGGTCTGGAAGCAGGGGTCCGTTGGCTGGCCTTTGTTCTGGTGCTCGCCGGATGTGCATTCCCAGGTGGCGACATGCCGACCGGCTGGCTGGCGGAGCCGGCTTTTCTTGCAACCGGTTCCTGGGACGTGACGACCGGGACGCGGCATGCCCTTTTCCTGGTGGCCTTGCTCGGCTTGGCCTTTGCCGATGGCCGTGTCGCCTGGCGTTGGTGGCGGCGGACCGCCCGGCAGGCCGAACGGACCGGTCCCCACGTGCCGTTGGCCCGGGGCATTCGACATTCGGCCGGCATGCTGATCGGAGTGACCGCCGCCGCCGGCCTGACGAGCGTCTGGGCGTTGTGCGAACTGGGACAGGAGTTTCCGACCGTCGACAGCGATTGGGGCATACAAGGTCTTCTGAGTTTTCGCATCGTTGGCGAGCAGACCGAGCCCCTTTGGCGGCAGCCGCTACCAGCCTATTCGATCACGGTCGGCTGGGTTCTGTTACACTTGCTGGCCGTTGGCCTAGGGCATCACGCCGACCGGGAGCCCAGCAGTCGGCGAACGGAGGCTGGAAGACGTCTGGTTCTAACGATGACCATTGCAGTCATCTCGCTGGCGACGATCACGGCATGCCTGGAACACCCCTTAGTATGGTGTTGGGTCCTTGCGGTCGGAGAACTCTACTGGGTGTTGTTGCGAATGACTCGTCGATCACCGACGGTCACCGACAAGGAACGGCCGGTCGGTTGGGCCTTTGGATGGTGGCCGCTGGCCTGTCTGGGTCCCGCGTTGGGTGGGACGATCATGGCCGTCGGGGGCTATTTCCGTGGACTTCCGTATTCCCCGATGAGCCGCATGTCGTGGGGGCAGTTGGTATCGGTTGGCTGTCTGGGAGGCGGACTTCTTGTGGCCTTGTTGGTATTAGGGACTCTGATCGGACGACAGGGCCGACAACATCCTGAAGGAGAAACAACATCCTGAAGGAGAAACAACATCCTGAAGGAG
>CAYNDU010000105.1:0-3962 GCA_964395615.1 uncultured Pirellulaceae bacterium
CTCAGCGCCCGGTTCCGGCAACCCGATTCTACGCCCGGGAAGCGGGAGAACGGCAGAAGATGCGGAGCCGGTTTTCACGAGCTCTTGGCCGCGCCGGCGGGTTCGGAGGAGGAGGGTTTGGAGACAGTGGGGATGACACTCCCGACGCGGACAAGGCCAAGGAAGTAATCAAAGAAGGGCTGTCCGAGTATTTTCTTTTCACGATCGAAGGGCGCGAAGACATACAAGACAAGGAACCGAAACGACTCATATGCCTCGAAGTCGATGATGTTCCACTCGAGTGCCTGTATAAGCTATCCGATCGCGAAGGCGGCCGGCACTTCACGAAGTACTATCGCTTCAAGAATCTCAAACTGACCGCCGACGGTGGTCTGCCGAAGGAAATTCCCGACGCCGAAAACCTCGGCACGTCGCCACTTCCGGACGGCGAGGTTCGACTGTATTCCGAGTACGAGAACCAGGATTTGGCATACGTTGGGGGCACGACCGTCAAATATGTTCCGATCGGCGATCGAGTCGAAGTGAATGTCGGTCGCGACAATTCGATCACGATGACGCGCCGCTTGAAGGATCAAAGGACGTCCAATTTTGTCGCAAGGCAATACGAACGCCGATTGAATGACGAGTTTGTCTGGCGGTACGACCTGGTCGACTACGACGAGACTTTCTTCTACGAGGAAGAAGTTGTCTCCGGCAAGACAGCGGAAGTGAAGGTCGAGATCGAGCGTTCCTTTGACGCCAATGTCGTCGTCTGGTCAGGCGATGACCAACCGACTGACTGGAGTTCCAATGATCCCGGCGCCTATGTCGATCTGCACAAGATTGCAGGTCGAGTGGAGCGGGTCGACGATAAGGCGGTCAAGTACTTTCTCGATCTTGAACCGGGCAAGAAGACCATCATCCGTTACTCCGTGACGTACAAGCGACGTCGGGTTGGCCCCGAACTGAATACAGAGAAGATTCGCCGGCGTCTATGATTCTCCCGGCGTCATGCACGATCGAGTCGCCAGCCTGCGGCTCACAATGAACTGGAGACACTTCATGAATAACAGACTTCTCGCCCTGACCATCATTCTGCTTTCTTCGTTCGCTTCGTATTGCGATGCCGATGTGGACCTGGTGACCCTCCCGCGCCGCGAGAGCACACAATTGACCGTCTACAACTCGGAAGATATCACGATGGTCCGCGAACACCGTCTGTTGACGGTCAAGAAGGGCGTAAACCTCATCCAGTTCTCCTGGGCCAACACCCTGATCGATCCCACGAGCATTGACTTTCGCATTCTCGACCATCAGGACCAGGTCGACCTGATCGATACGACTTTTCCCTCGGGCCGAAACGACTCGTTGCAATGGAACATCCAGAGCGATCTCGCAGGCAAGGTTCCTGTTGAAATCCGCTATTTTACAAGCGGAATCACTTGGGCCGCCACGTATGTAGGGATTGCGAACCAGGATGAGACCAGGCTGGCAGTGACCGGATATGTGCGAGTCGAGAACCGGTCGGGCGAGCTGTACGACAACGCGCAGACTCGACTGGTCGTCGGCAAGATCAACCTGGTTGAGAAGATAGCCGACCTGGCGACGCGCCCCGCGCCGGACACTCCGCCGGCTCAGAAACCAAGTGGACCTGGCAAGGGCGCTCCGGCAGTCAAACTCGAAGAAGCCCGTGATGCACTCATGGACGCGATTGTCACCGCCGAAGCCAAGAAAGAGGATGCAAAAGACGTAATCAAGGAGGGATTGTCGGAGTACTTTCTCTTTACGATTGACGGGCGTGAGGACATCAAAGACCAGGAACCGAAACGGCTGGTTTGCCTGCAAGTGGACGATGTACCGCTCGAGTGTCTCTATAAACTGACCGATCGCGACGGCGGAACACAGTTCACAAAGTACTACCGATTCGAGAACAACAAGTTATTGGAGGCCGGTGGCCAGGAAAGAAAACTGCCAACCATGGAAATCCTGGGCTTGTCGCCTCTGCCTGACGGAGTCGTCCGCCTGTTTTCCGAATACGAGAATAAAGACCTTGCCTACGTCGGAGGGACGTCCGTCAAATACGTGCCAATCGGAGATCGCGTCGAAGTCAATGTTGGTCACGACCAGGATATTACGATCAGCCGTAAGACGAAGGACCAGCAGATTCAGAACGTCGTAGCTCGTCAGTATAAACGACGACTCGACGACCATTACGTCTGGCTCTACGACCTGATCGACTACGATGAGACGATCGTCTACGAGGAGGAAATCGTGTCCGGCAAGCCGGTTGAGGCGAAAGTTGAAATCGAACGGCAGTTTGCGGACAACGTTGTCCTTTGGTCGGACGCCGATCCGCCGAACGACTGGAATTCGAACGCGCCCGGCGCCTACGTCGATTTGCACAAAGTCCCGGGACGTGTCGAAAAGGTCGATTCGGGCCATGTCAAGTACTTCCTTGATTTGGCGCCGGGCAAGGAAACTCACATTCGATACAGCGTTACCTATAAGCGGCGAAAAGTTGGCCCGGAATTGAACACTCAGAAGAAACGTGAACCCCTCTGAAGTTTCTCGTGAGATTCGGTACCCCGACTTGCGTTCACTCACTACCGGTTGAATCGGTCGACGAATCGAACGGCAAGATGCTCGCACCACTCACGAAAACAAAACCCGAATAACAGGAAAGGTCCTATCCATGCTCCGGCTCATTTGCATCGTCTTCGCCCAGTTGCTGCTGGTTACCGTTACGACCACCACCCACGCTCGCATTAAACTGACGACGCTCCCGGAACGCGAAAGTGTGCGCATCGACATCCAGAACGGCCGCTTCACGCTGGTCGAAGAGGAACGCGCCGTGAATCTCCAACAGGGGCGCAACCAGGTCGATTTCTCTTGGGCGAACATCAACATCGACAAGGGATCGATCGTCTTCCGAGTTATTCAGGCCGATGGCGAAGTGAACGTGTTGAACACGAACTACCCGCCCAACGAGAACGCTCTGTACTGGACGGTGTCGGCCGCCAAGGCAGGTCCCGCCGTCATCCGAATCTCCTACCTCATCGGAAACATGGCCGCCGCACCAAGCTACCAGGGAATCGTAGAAAACGACGAAAAGTCGCTCCTGTTACAAGCGTATATGACGGTCACGAATACGTCGGGTGAGGACTATGGACAATGTACGGTGCAGCCGGGAGTTGGCAAAACCACCGTACGCTACTTCAAGAACGGTGAGAGAAAACGCATGCTGGCCGCAAAGTTTGCCGAAGTACCGATCGCCAAACGCTACGTGTTTGATCCCGAGGTCGATCAGAAGCGCACCCGCATGTACTACCGTTTGACAAACGATCGCGAGAACAAGATGGGAGCTTTCCCGCTTCCTTACGGTAAGATGCGACTGTTTATCAAGGAGCCGGCTTCCGATGATGACCCCGTACGCAGCCAGGCCTTTCTGGGTGAAGATTGGGTAAAATACACTCCCTTGTTCGCCCCACTTGACCTTTATGTAGGAGTCGCCCAGGACGTGAAGGTCGAGCGGTTTACGATGCAGCCGGATGGTGGACCGAAGAAGGCAATTGACGTCTTGACCTGCCCTCGCATTACTCTCGACGGACGACAAAGCGTTACTCAACCGAAGTTACGCAACGAACGGACCCGGTTTCGCTATCGCCTGCAGAATTTCAAGACAGAGAAAGGGAAACCCATCTCCGTCCCGCTCGTGATCAAGGAACATGTTGACGGCGAGTGGGTCATTGAGAAGGTCGTCCTGAAGCAGCTGACAGGCGAGCGGAATGAGCAGACCGAGGAGACGATCCCCTATCGCGAATTCTATAGCGAAAAGCGCATTGACGTCGAGCATGTCGAGTTCGAAGTGAAACTTCCTCCTACGTCGATTGATACGAAATATGACTTGTACATCACCGTTCTTCGCAAGAATCGCCGCTACAAATGAACGGTTGCCCTCGGCTGACGGCCTCACCTTGCACCTG
>CAYNDU010000105.1:4062-12419 GCA_964395615.1 uncultured Pirellulaceae bacterium
CTCTTCTGCGAGCTCTTGTGGTGATCGCGTCGATTCTTCCGACACCATTCCAGTGCCACCAACCTGACACGGGCGACCCTCTGGTACCTGCGCCGTTCAACTTCGAGTCGTCGCCCAACGACACGTCTACAATCCCCGTATTTCGTGTTCTTCGTTTGCCGGGCGTTTAATCTCGTTTTTCTCCCGGCCGTGATCGGCTGCGTCGAAACTGCTACACTATCGTCTGCCGTTTCCGCTCGAAGAGAGCGTGAGAGACGGCCGTGCCGTGGAGTTTCGATAGGCGATTTCGCAGGGTGGAACAATGAGCGTGCATACAGTGATGAGCGAACGATGTCGGACGTTTCTTGCCGGATTCCTGCTGACGGCTGCCCCGGTGACGGGGCTTCTGGTGGCGATGATGAGTGGTTCGGTCGACGCGGGGACACGACGGCCCGACATCATCTACATCATGGCTGACGACATGGGGTATTCGGATATCGGCTGCTACGGGTCGGAAATCGATACACCCAACCTGAACGCGTTAGCCGAGAACGGATTACGGTTCACTCAGTTCTATAACACGGCCCGCTGTTGCCCCACTCGAGCCTGCCTGATCACCGGACTCTATCCTCACCAGGCCGGCGTCGGGCACATGATGAACGATCGCGGATACGAGGGTTATCGGGGCGACCTGAATCGGCACAGTGTTACGATCGCCGAGGTCCTGGGCACGGCCGGATATCGAAACTACATGACCGGCAAGTGGCATGTCACCAAGGTAACCCGGCCGAAGACCGACGAGGACAAATTCAATTGGCCGTTACAAAGGGGATTCGATCGCTTTTACGGCACGATTCACGGGGCCGGGAGCTTCTTCGATCCTAACACGCTAACGCGCGACAATCACTTCATTTCACCGTACGCCGATCCCGAATACGCCCCCGATCGATTCTACTATACCAACGCAATTGCCGATCAGGCGGTACGGTTCATCGAGGAACACGATGCCAGGTATGGCGATAGCCCATTCTTTCTTTACGTACCCTTCACCGCCGCTCACTGGCCGATGCACGCGTTGGAAAAAGACATTGCCAAATACAAGGGAAAATACGATCGCGGGTACCAGGCGACGCGCGATGCAAGATATGCGCGAATGATCCAGCTCGGAGTGATCGACAAAGAGTCAACGGTCAATTGGCGAATTGACGACGCATGGAAGGAAACCGAATACCGGCAATGGGATATTCACAACATGGAAGTATATGCCGCAATGATCGACTCCATGGATCAGGGAATCGGCCGCATCGTCGGTACTCTCAAGAAAACGGGCCGCATGGACGACACGTTAATTTGCTTCTTCCAGGATAACGGCGGGTGTGCGGAAAACTATGGCCGAGGCGGGATCGGTCGCGAGCGCGCGGCTCGGCCGGAATTGCCGGCGTTGCCGGCCGAGTACCTGCAGCCCGACATGACACCGAAACAGAATCGAGCCGGTTACAAGATGCGTACCGGAAAGGGAACCCTGTCCGGGCCGGATGATACAGCGATCGGATACGGCCGAGGCTGGGCCACCGTCTCGAACACGCCTTTCCGCGAGTATAAACACTGGGTCCACGAGGGCGGAATTTCGACCCCTTTGATCGCTCATTGGCCGGCTCGAATCCATCGACACGGTCAACTCGAAAAAACACCCGGACACCTCATTGATCTGATGGCGACCGCCGTCGATGTGTCGGGTGCGACCTACCCGAAGAGTTTCCACAATGGCCAACAGATAACGCCAATGGAAGGCAAGAGCCTGGTCCCGGCCTTCGATGGCAAGGGCATTGATCGAGAGGCCATCTACTGGGAGCACGAGGGCAACCGGGCCATTCGCGTTGGAGATTGGAAACTCGTCGCCAAGGGAAAAAAGGGGGCCTGGGAGTTGTATGATATTTCCAAGGATCGCAGCGAACAGTCCGATCTGGCGGCAGAGCAACCGGAACGCGTGGAGCAGTTGGCCGGCATGTGGCAAGACTGGGCCGAGCGGGCCAACGTCTTGCCATTGAATCCCAATCGAAAAACTCAATCGAAGAAGAAACATCAGGGGAGCGGTAAATAGGAAAGCGCATCGACCGGGCACGGGCATCGACCGGGCACGGGCCGGAGGATTCCGAATGGCATCCTATCGGCAGCCACAAGAGGTGCCGCATCCGTTCTTCTTGAGCGCCACCAGCTTCTTTTCAATCTCTAAGGAGGTCCTGGTGGTCGCCAGTCCGCCCAGCGCGGTGCAACGCAACTCGCGAGGTAAACTGCGCCCGACCCGGTCGGCCGTTTCAATGACTTCGTCCAGCGAGATGACCGGATCATAGTCAGCCAATGCCATGTTAGCGCAAGAGAGGGCGTTTCCGGCTGCCAAAATGTTCTTGCCCAGGCAGGGAACCTCGACCCGGTTTCCAACCGGATCACAGATCAGTCCGAGCGAGCTCTGCAACGCCATCGATGCGGCCGCCACCGCCTGCCTGGCCGGTCCGTTCGTCATGGTCACAAGCGCCGCGGCTGCCATTGCGGCTGCCGACCCGCACTCTGCCTGGCACCCGCCCACTTCCGCAGCGAATGTCGACCGGGCGGCAATGAACATGCCGATAACACCGGCGGCCAGAAGCCCCTGTGCCGTGGTTCGATCCGACAAGTCGAGTTCGTTGGCCAAAGCCAGGCAGGCTCCGGGCAAGGCCGCACACGCGCCGGCCGTCGGAGCCGCGACAATGACGCCCATAGAGCTCTTGACCTCCATCAGAGCTGTCACGTACAGCACGACGCGATTCAAGACTCCGCCAGGAAGCAACTTGCCCGACTCCATTTTTTCCAGGAACCTCCCGGACTGGTGCCCCAGAATGCGATCTTCGTAATGTGTACCTTCGATCCCTTGCAGAACGGACCGCCGAAGGATCTTGACAATCTGCTCCATGCGAACCAGCACGTCCTCGGCCGACAATCCACTTCGCGCTGATTCATAGTCGACGGCCACCTGCCACAAAGGCGGAACCTCGTTCCCGTAGTGTGTCTGCATCTCTTCACAGCACGTGAACGGAACGGCAAGTCCTTTGTGCGACATGACGGGAAGCACCGGCGCGAGTCGTTCGATACGACACTCCACGTCGATCACTCGTACGGCCGCCACGACGTCTTCATCCATGGGCGACTGCGATTTGACTTGAATCAAATGTCCTGCATCGGACGAAAGGACTCGGATATCGTCCGTGTCCAACCGCGACTGGATGGCCTGGACAACTGACGGCCCGTCTCCTCGCGTCCAAATCAACGTCTCAAAGTAGTCCCCGTCGATTTCCAGAGAATACCCGTCAATATTGATCACGCGGATCATACCGCCGCCGGTTGAGACAGCTTGCAGAGTATGCGACTGTTGTCCGTTGCACAGGGCCAGACGATAAGTATTGGGGTGAGGGTCGTTGAATTCGCCAATCTCAATCCGCGAGTTGATCGACGCTTCGCGTAGCGCGCGCGGCGAAACGGGTAACCGTTCGTCATCGGCCTCCCAGCCGAGCAGGCCGCCAAACAGCCCCATGTCCGATCCCTGGCTGTCGTGAGTGGTCGCCAGTGCTCCGCCCCGGTCGAACGATACGACGACCTCTTCCAGATCCCCCCGCATCAGGTCCCGCGCGAGTCGGCCGATGCGTAGAGCCGCGGCACAATGCGAACTTGACGGACCGCGCATGACCGGCCCAATCACGTCATTAAATATACTGATGATCATTTGTAGCGGCTCCTCGCTCGCCTTCACACGTTGCACCAATGGTTGCCGACCTGCTACCGACTTCTCTATATTAGGCTCTTACGCCGAACTCAGCCATCCTCTTGGTAGCCCACTCATGAACTCCCGTATTCGACATTGCCGCACCACCCGTGTATTGAAGTTGTTCGTTGTTTTCGCTCTCATCCTGCCGGCTTCTCCACTCGCGGCCACTGAGCCTGAAGTTAGCGTGAGCCGGCTGGCCGCCTGGACGAAGCACCTGGCCATGGAGAAGGAGTCTCCATTCGGCAAACTCGTCTGGCAGCGGCTCGGGCCCAAGTTCGCTGGTGGACGCATCGAGTCAATTGATGCGCCGCTCAACGATTCAGGGACGATCTATGTGGGTGTCGGCTCGGGAGGCGTCTGGAAAACGGTTAACGGCGGTCTGTCATGGAATCCTGTGTTTGAACACGAATCGACGTTTGCCGTCGGTGACCTGACCGTCGCGCCGAGCGACCCGAACACGATTTGGGTTGGAACTGGCGAAGCACACTTATCGGGCACTTCTTATGCCGGCACGGGTGTCTTCAAGTCGATCGATGCCGGCGCCAGTTGGACCAATCAAGGGTTACACGACAGTGCACACATCGGAAAGATCGTGATTGACCCGAAGGACAAGGATACGGTCTATGTTGCAGCCATGGGGCGGAATGGCGGAGGGGGCGAACGGGGCGTTTTCAAGACGACTGACGGCGGTCGGACCTTTCGGCAGGTGCTCTCGGCCGGTCAACGAGTGGCGATCGTCGACCTCGTAATCGACCCGCGAAACGATGATTGTCTTTTCGCGGCTGCCTGGGACCGTGGCCAGCGAAAGAAGAGTGGCGTTTTTCGGAGCGTGGACCGCGGAGAACATTGGAAACGTCTCGCCGGCGGCCTGTTGGAAGAAAACGTGGGGCGTGTGGCCGTGGACGTGGCTCGGTCGAATCCCGGCGTGGTCTACGCGCTGATGGTGGACCATTCACCCTCGGGTCAGGGCCGGCAGGGAGTCGGCGGGATCCTATTTCGATCCGATGATCATGGTGACCATTGGAAGCGAACGCATGAAAAATACCTGCCAACCTATGTAGGCTGGGATTTCTGTGACGTGCGCGTCGCGCCGGACGATGCCGATCGGGTCTATATCTGTGGATTCCGCCTGCTCGTCTCCGGTGATGGCGGAGCATCTTTTGAACGAGGTGGCGAGGACGTTTTTCGGCTCCATGCCCACCGCGGCAAGGGGATGCATTTGGACATGCACGATATCTGGATCGACCCGCAGCGCCCGGAGCGCATCTTGCTTGGCAACGACGGTGGATTGTACGTTTCCTGGGACCGAGGAGGCAGCTGGTTGCATTTGAACAACCTGCCCATTGCCGAGTTCTACCAGATTTCGCTGGACAGTCAGGATCCGTTTCAAATCTGGGGCGGCACGCAGGACAATGCGTCGTTCGTCGGCCCGACCACCGCCCGCTTCGAAGCCGGACGGGAAGACGGGTGGCAACAAGTATTCCTTGATCCGTGGGCTGGCGGTGATGGCTTCTCGACGTTTCCCGACCCCCACGATTCACAAATCGTCTACTACGCTCAACAACAGGGCGACTTGAAACGCGCGCGCCGGGGCGTTCTGCGCCCGGAAAAACGTATCCGTCCTCGGCCCGAACGCGGGCAGCCTGAGCTTCGATTCAGTTGGGACACTCCGTTTTTCGCGTCGCGACATTTTGCCGACACACGCCTCTATTGCGCCGCACAAATCGTCTTCCAATCGGACGACCGTGGAGACAGCTGGCAGCCGATTAGTCCGGACCTCGAAAGTGGTGCGATCACGGCGCTCGGTGAATCCCCGCTCGATGCCAGGCGACTCGTGGCCGGTGGGCGCGCCGGGCAGGTACACTTCACTGCGGACGGCGGTAAGAACTGGCTGCCCGCTCCATCGGGTCTGCCTCCCGTCGAGGTGCGCGACGTGGTCGCTTCGGCACACGACACTGACATCGTCTACGTCGCTCTGTCCGGCAAACGAAAGCACAATATCAACGCCTACGTCTTTCGATCGGACGGCTTCGGAAAGACGTGGCAATCCGTGGCCGGCAATCTACCTTCGGAACCGGTCAACGCAATTAGCGAGGATCCAGAGATGGGCGGGGTCCTGTATGCCGGCACGGACCTGGGCGTCTACGTGTCGATCAATGGCGGGCGCCAATGGTCCTCGCTCTGCAAGACGCTTCCCACCGCTCCGGTCGTCGACCTGGCCGTTCATGGTCCGACCGGTACACTCGTAGCGGCCACGCACGGACTGAGCCTTTTCAGTCTGGACACGACGGCCATTCGTGAAGCTGCCAAAGCACAGAGGAAGAGCGAAAGAAAGAACAAGTCCTCAGGTGCGTCGCAAAAGAGCCGCTGAGCGAATGGCCGTGACCGGTGACCCGTTTCTTCATTCGACCAACGAACGGTACGAAGATGGACGGTTAACGTCGATGACCGGTCATCCCTTGCCCCCAACGCACGGTACGCGGTTGCTTCCTGCGTCTCAATAATCGGGAGCCCCGTCATCGCGACGTCTGCCAGCCGATGGATTCGAGCATCGGGGCAATCTCCCGATTGGACATGAACATCCGCCAACAGAGCTGCGATCGATGGTTCTCGATCATGCAGATGATCGGGCCTTGATCGATGGCCAGGTAACTGCTCGCGTACCAGTCGTGGTCGACATTGAAAGCGTCACGGAATCCGAATGCGCCCCATAGTTTGTGGCCGTGTTGATAATAGAAGTGTTTCAATGCCGCCATGGACTCGGCCGGCGTATACGGCATGGAACTCAGAGCAGCCGTTGGAGCGATCGTGCCGTCGTCGTTTCCCGGCATGTTAGCGCGGTAGCCGTTCCATGTGTCAGACGCTGTCAGCCCCCAGCAATCGGCACCATAACCGGCGTGATGTTTCGGGTTATCGATGCAGTAGGCTCGATGAACGAGCGCCGTATTACGGCCATTCTGAAAATAGTTGCAGAACCGGTCGTTTCGATCGCGCGGATCGAATCCGAGGAATGAGTAGTGACTCCAGAATAGGGGGCCACCCAAATCACGGCCCACCCAGAGTTCGTGACCGAAGAAACTCGCCCCGTTGGCATATTGACGACGACCGGCCCATCCCTCGTAGTAACAGTCGGCCGAAATGCCATGCGTCGGAGAAGCGATCGCCAACAAATAAGTTATCATGCACTCGTTGTAACCGACGACCGCCATGTTGATCTCGAACGCGACATTCGGCGACCAGTGCCAGTAAAGCCGTTTGCTTCCCGGATGTTGCAGGAAGAAATCCCACTCGACTTCACGCCAAAGCTGATCAATACGCCGACGAAGTTCCGTTTCGGTCGCCGTATCGCGATCAAAATATCGACGGACGGTCAGCATTCCCTGAACCAGGTAGGATGTCTCGACGAGATCCGCTCCGTCGTCGTGGCCCTTGACCGAAAACGGGATCGTCTTTCCCGTAGCTCCATCCAACCAATGGGGCCAGGCGCCGTGAAACCGGTCCGCTTTTTCCTGTAGAAACGTCACGATTCGCAGTAACCGGCCGGCCGCCTGTTGCCGAGTCACGAATTGGCGGTCGGCTCCAACCATGATCGCCATGAGCCCGAATCCAGTGCCCCCGGTTGTGCACGTGCGACGATGATGGCGTGATGGCAATCGCCCTGATCGACCTCGTTCGTACGCCATACCACTAACCGGGTGGGCGAAGTCCCAGAAATAGCGAAAGGTCGCCTCTTGAACCGACGTCAGCAGTTGGTCGTCGCTCATGGCCCGCGTCGCTGCAACGACCGTGTCCGAGAATTGAGTCGCTCGCCCATTCCCCGCCGACGCAAGGCCAACACGATAGAACAGACGGCGATCGTTCGCTCCAACGAAATCACTATAGATGGGCAGCTCGTGAACCGTAGCGTTGAGTTTTGTGAACGGTCCTTCCGCCGTATCTGCTCGGTAGACAAGAAAGTCGGCATTCTCATTTCCGAGAGCCACCTCCCAGCGCAGATCGACACGACGGTCATGGCCCGTGGCCGAGAATTCCGTAAACGCCGGGCCTTGACCTCGACCCGTTGCGACGAAAGTCACAAGCCAAGTCCAAGTCAACAACCAACGCATGAGGTTCTTGGAGGATGAATTCAAAACCGTCTCGTCACTTTTGGGTTTTGTCGGGAGATCCACGAGCCCGAGTGGATCGAACGAGGCGTCTGGTCCCTCTCGCCATCTTAATGCTCTTTTTGTCCTGTCGATATGGCCCCACCTTCTTCAACGGATCTTCTGAGTTTTCAATCGTCGCGGTGACTCAAGAGCATGCTTTTCCGCGTTGTACTACAATAGAATCTTGTATTCAAGAGTTTCGTTGCGTCGTCGCAGATCGAGGTTTAGAAGGATGGTTCGATTGAACGCTTGTCAAATACGCGTCCTTCCGGCCGTAATACTCGTCGGCCTGATGGGACATTCAGTGCGGTCGGGAGAGACTGCCGAGGAAGTGACAATCGACGCGAGTTGTTTACTTCAACCGCGACCCGACGTGGGAATCGGCAGCGGCGTCACGTCTCGATCTGTTGGCAAGTCGACAGAATTGGCGTTTCAAC
>CAYNDU010000106.1:0-12388 GCA_964395615.1 uncultured Pirellulaceae bacterium
GACTATCTGGACAAACGACCAGGACACCCATTCGTCCGCCGAACGACTCCGGCCATTACGGCCGCATAAGCTGAAGTAGTCCCGTTGGCACGGAACCCCCTGCTGACCATTTCGTGAGCCCCGCGCGAAGAACGCGGCAGGCCGAAATCTCATAGATGAGAATCTCATAGATGAGTGTCTGTGGAGCGGGACGGTGGATTTATCGGCACAACGACTTCGTCCTCCCGATGGGTCGGTTTTTCGCTTCGAAACACGATTTTCAAGCCTCAACGGAATCGTTCGGAGCAGACACGGCACGACGATCAGTTTTTGTGCTAAAAAGGAAGCAGGCGTCGTCATGTTCCGGTACGCTGATGTGTGCGGATCGGTCGGGCCTTGCGATCGTGGTCTCATGGGACGCGACGGTCGATCAGCGAACTCGCGGGGTGCGTCGTCGCGGGACAGACTGCGGGGGTCGAGCATTGAGTGGCAATATGCAAATGGTTGGCGTCGGGCCGCGTGCCGGGCTCATTCATCGAGGGTCCTTATGCGCTTTCATTGTCCTGGTTTGGGTGTCGACCGAGGCCGACGCCGAAAAACTAAGTTTCAGCCGTGATGTGCGGCCCATACTCTCGAACGCCTGCTTTAAGTGCCATGGGCCGGACGCGGACAACCGCGAGGCAGGCCTGCGACTTGATTCGATGATGGGCGCGACACGTGATCTGGGCGGGTACCAGGCTGTTGCGCCGGGCGAGCCGGACGAGAGTGCCCTGGTCGAACGGATCACGTCGGAGGATGAATCGGAGCGGATGCCGCCGGTCGATAGCGAAATGCGATTGACGTCCGCCCAGGTCCGGATCTTGACTCGGTGGATCCGCGAGGGAGCGAACTACGATGAACATTGGGCCTTTCGCGCATTCAGCAGGCCGGATCTTCCAGAAGTTACCCGTGCCAAATGGTGCCGCAATCCCATCGATCGCTTTGTTCTGGCCCGATTGGAATCACTCAATATTCAACCTTCGGAGGAGGCCGATCGACGGACTTTGATCCGACGTGCCTTTCTGGATTTGACCGGACTGCCTCCAACGCCTCAACAGGTGAACGCGTTCGTCGCTGACCGTTCACCAACCGCCTACCGTGCGGTGGTCGAGCAGCAGTTGGCCAGTCCGCACTATGGTGAACGCTGGGGGCGGCACTGGTTGGATCAGGCTCGCTACGCCGATACCAACGGGTATACGGTTGACTCCGAAAGAACGATGTGGCCCTATCGCGACTGGGTCATTGGGGCCCTGAATCGTGACATGCCGTTCGACGAATTTACTGTCGACCAACTGGCCGGTGACCTGTTGCCCGACGCCACCATAGACCAATTGGTGGCTACCGGGTTCCATCGCAATACACTGGTCAACCAGGAAGGTGGCGCTGACCGGGAGCAGTTCCGCAATGAAGTCGCGATGGACCGAGTCGACACGACGGGAGTCGTCTGGATGGGACTGACCATCGGGTGTGCACGGTGTCACAATCACAAGTACGATCCGATCAGCCAGCAGGAATACTACGAGCTATTTGCCTTTTTTAACAGCGCTCAGGACGCCAACAGCGTGGCGCCTGTCGTGAGTGTCGCTCGGCCCGACCAACGACAGCGGCTTGCGGAATTTGACCGTGAAATCAACTCGGCCAGGCAACGGCTGAACCAATACGACGCGGCGCGTAATGATCGTCTGGAGGCCGCGATGCGCGATGATGGAGAACCGGTTGAATGGACGTTGCTGAAAATCGAGTCGGCCACATCGGAAGCGGGCGCGACGTTCGAGTCACTGGGCGATGGGTCGCTGCTGGCCGGTTCGGTCAACGGTGAACGGGACTTGTACACTCTCACCGGCTCGCCACCACTGCCTCGACTGACGGCCATTCGGTTAGAGGTGCTGACGCATCCAACACTTCCCAAGGGAGGGCCCGGGAGGGCAGGAAATGGGAACTTTGTCCTGAACGAAATTCACGTCGAATCGGGTGATCACCGATTGCTGCCGTGGATACACGCGTCCGCCGATCACTCCCAGAAGGACTACGACGTCCTTGCCGCCATCGACGGTAATATGTCGACCGGATGGGCGATCAATGTGACCAAGGGCCGGATGAATGTGAACCGTACGGCCCAATTCGTCTTTCGTGATCCGATTGAGATCGGTGAATCGGATCGAATCACCGTGAAGTTGCGGTTTGGGGACAAACCGTCGAGGTACAACATCGGACGGTTTCGTGTGGCCGTCACCAGTGCGCCGCATGCCAAGTTGGAGTTGCCCGACCCGGACCGCGACCGTCTAACTGGTGAGGTTCGCACGCTCGAGGCGGCCAAGCGAAAATATGCGGCCGGCATTCCGACGGCGATGGTGATGCGCGAGATGCAAAAGCCACGGAGTACGCACGTTTTGATCCGTGGGGACTTTCTGCGGCACGGCCCGCCCGTGCTCCCTGACGTACCTGACGTGCTTCCATCATTGCCGGCTTCAGAACACGTGCGAAACCGACTCGACCTGGCACGCTGGCTGGTCACTCCCAATCATCCGTTGACGGCCCGAGTCGCGGTCAACCGCATGTGGATGCAGTATTTTGGGCGTGGGCTGGTCGAGACGGAAGACGACTTTGGCATGCAAGGCAGTTTGCCAAGCCACCCCGACTTGCTTAACTGGCTGGCCGCCGAATTTTGTGACAGCGGTTGGTCGATGAAACATATGCACGAGCTGATCGTTACGTCGGCCACGTACTGCCAGGAATCACACGCTCGCCCCGATCTGGCTGATATCGACCCAGTGAATCGTCTGTTGGCTCGGCAGGTGCGGCTGCGCGTGGATGCGGAAATCGTTCGCGACCTGGCGCTGGCTGTCAGCGGCCTGTTGAATCCCCGCGTCGGAGGGCCGAGTGTTCGGCCACCTCAGCCGGCCGGCGTCTATGCCTTTACTCAGCGCTCCGCGTCGTGGAAGACGTCGAAGGGACCGGATGGTTACCGGCGAGGAATGTACACGTTTTTCATGCGAAGTGCTCCCTATCCGATGCTGACGACCTTCGACTCCCCGAGATTCAATAACGCGTGCACTCGGCGGTCTCGATCCAACACGCCAATCCAGGCGCTGACGATGGCCAACGACGCCGTCATATTAGACGTCGCTCGCGCTCTCGGACGGAGGATCATTGGATCGGCTGACAACGACAACCAGCGAATTCGCATCGCGTTCGAATTATGTTTTTCGCGACCTCCTGATGACATGGAAATTGAGCGAGTCCGTCGGTTCCTGGCGCGGCAACAAGCGGCGTTTGCCGCGTCAAGAGACGATGCGGTGGCGTTCGCGGGTGATCAGTGGCCCAGCACGACACGACCGGCGGACGCGGCGGCCTGGACGTCCGTCAGCCGATTGCTGATCAATTTGGACGAGTTCATTACACGAGAGTGACATGCAAGTGGATTCCCAGATGTGCACGCGTCGGCGTTTTATTCACCAGTGTGGTCTGGGGCTGGGTGCCATGGCACTGAGTCAGATCATGACCGGAAAAACCTTACGAGCGATGGGAAGTCGTCGGCCCTTGCCCCGGCCCCACCATCCGCCGCGCGCCAAATCGGTGATCTTTATGTTCATGGCCGGGGGGCCGAGCCAGCTCGACTTACTGGTCGACAAACCCAAGTTGCGCGCTTTGCACGGCAAGCTTCCGCCGAAAGAGTACATGGAGGGGAAGAGGTTCGCCTTCCTGAAGGGTACCGAAACACTGTTGGCCAGCCCACGCAAGTTCAGCCGGCACGGCGAGTGCGGGCAGGAACTGAGTGATCTGCTTCCCTCTCATCGTACGATCGTGGACGACGTTTGTTGGCTGCACGGAATGACGACCGATGTCTTCAATCACGGACCCGCCAAGATCTTTGTCAACAGCGGCTCTCCAAGACCCGGGCGGCCGAGCATGGGCTCGTGGGTGACCTACGGTTTGGGTAGTGAAGCGGAAAACCTGCCTGGCTTCGTCGTGCTGCAGTCGGGCCCGCGAGGTCCGCGTGGGGGTTCGACGCTCTGGTCCAGCGGCTTCATCCCGACCAGCTACCAGGGTGTACCGTTTAGAAATGGTCGCGAGCCCATTCTCGATTTAAGCCGCCCGCCCGGAACGTCGCGCGAAGGAGAACGTTCGTTCATCAACGCAGCGGAAGATCTGAACCGGCATCGATATGACCTGGTCGGTGATCCGGAGATCGCCACGCGGATTGCCGCCTACGAAATGGCTTACCAGATGCAGAGCAGCGCACCGGAACTCGTGGATATGGCCGATGAGCCGAAGCACGTCCTGGAACAATATGGCGCCGAACCGGGAAAACCGTCCTTTGCCAACAACTGCCTGCTTGCTCGGCGTATGGTCGAAAGGGGCGTGCGATTCGTTCAGCTGTATCACACGAATTGGGATCATCATGGCGGGCCGACCGAGAACCTGGAAAAACACTTGCCGGCCGTCTGTCGAGAAGTTGATCGACCGGCGGCTGCGCTGGTCAGCGACCTGAAGCAAAGAGGATTGCTCGACGAAACGATCGTGATCTGGGGTGGGGAGTTCGGCCGGACACCGATGGGCGAATTGCGGGCGACGACAGGACGCGACCACCATATCGACGGATATTCCATGTGGATCGCGGGCGGCGGATTTCGTCCCGGGACAATTTACGGCCGGACCGACGAACTGGGTTTGGCTGCCATCGAACAGACGTGCCATGTCCATGATTTGCAGGCTACGATTCTGCACCAACTCGGCCTGGATCATCTGAAGCTGACTTTCCGCTTTCAAGGGCGTGATTTTCGACTGACCGACGTGGGCGGCGAAGTAGTTCATGATGTCATTTCCTGAACGCGGCATGGAACGGTCGCATTGCCACTCGCAAGACAGCCCGTCTGGATTTCGGCCGGGTCGACTTGTGTACATTCGCCATTGCAGACGATATCATGAATCGACCGGGTGGATCGGTTCGTTCCGATAGGCCCGTTACTCCGGAAGCCCCGTCCTACCGGCAGACCTGCCATACGGCAAGACTCTTTGACCGTCTTCTGTTTTGCAGCGGTCATTGCAGGTCCAGGTTTGAGGGACCGGCCCCATATTGGACCGGATTCGGTCACCTGGTCGATTGACCGGCATACCAAAGATGGCGACGGCGGGCAGCTTGAATGAGAATATGGCAAGGAGTATCGCGTGACCTACCTGACCAGTATCGCTCGGCCGCTTGGCTTGTTCGCGGTCGTCTCATGCCTGTTGTTGCTGATCGGCACAGGAGTCGAATTGAAGGCCGGTGATCGCCCGAACATCTTGTTCATCATGACGGACCAGCAATCGGGAGATGCGATGAGCTGCCGGATGGGCGATCGGTATATGGGCACACCGACCATGGACCGCCTGGCGAGGACCGGAACGCTCTTCACGCGCGCCTACGCCCCGAATCCGCTCTGCATGCCTGCTCGCAATTCGATCTTTACAGGTCGGTACCCTCACGAGACGGGAGTCACGAAGAATGCACGTCCGGCGGGTGGAAGCCTTGCGCCGGAGTTCGTGTGCATGGGCAATTATTTTCGCGATGCGGGGTACAAGACGGCCTACAGCGGAAAGTGGCACTTGTGCCTGAAGGAAAAGGACACGGAAAGGCACGGTTTCCAAATACTTGATCGCAAGAAAAAACTGATACCACCGGAGGACGATAACTACGACGCACGCGTTGCGCATGCGGCAGTCGAGTTTTTGGAGCATTCCCATGATCGCCCGTTTCTGCTGGTGGTGAGTTTCATGAATCCGCATAATATTTGCGAATGGGCGCGACGACTGGCCGGGCGAGAACAACGACTCTCTTGTGGTGAGATCGGCACTCCGCCGTCCGCGGGTCAGCTGCCACCTCCGCCCGCCAATCTTGCACCGCCGAGCAATGAGCCCGATGGAATGACGCTTATTCGTCGAGCGTATCAGGTCGAAGACGGGAAGTTTCCGGTCGCCGATTTTGGCATCGAAGACTGGCGAAAGGACCGTTGGGGGTACTACCGTATGGTGGAAAAGGTCGACGGCGAGATGGCGAAAGTCATGAATGCCCTGCGCAACGCCGGCCTGGAAGAAAACACTCTCGTGGTCTTCACCAGCGATCACGGCGATTGCGCCGGTGCTCATCAATTCAATCAAAAGACGGTGCTATACGAGGAGTCGGTCCGTATCCCTTTGATCGTCCAGTGGGCGGGCAAGACGAATGGGGCCGTCTGTGACAAACTGGTTAACACGGGAGTGGATATCCTGCCGACTTTGCTCGAAGTTGCCGGCATTGAGCGACCGGCCATCTTGCCTGGACGAAGCCTGCTCGATGCGACATTGGGACGGGCTGCCGGCGAATGGCGTGAGTATGTCGTATCAGGAAATAACCTGGCTCAAACGGGGAAAATCGATGGTTTCAGGCCGTCGATGGAGGGGCGCATGGTACGATCCGAACGTTACAAATACTGTGTCTTTTCATATGGAATCCAGAGAGAGTCTTTGTATGACTTAATCGACGATCCGTTGGAAACCGTCAATTTGGCCGTCGATCCGGATTATCACGGCGTAGTTCTCGAACATCGGAAACGGCTGCAGGCGTTTGGTGTGGCGCAACACGATGGGCTGGTCGCCGAACTGCTTGCCGATGACGTGGGGCCCCGAAAGTTTCTGTCTGACTAACTTGCAAGAGGACGCAATATGTATGCTTCGCACGCTCGTCGAAAACCGGGCCGCACAACGTCACTCAGGCGGCGCGCTTATGGAATGCTTGATATTCAGTTGCGGTTTCGTCTGACCGGGTACCGGCTGCTCGTTCCGTTGCTCATCGTCGTGCTCAGCGCAACCGGCTTTGCCGCCGAGCGGCCGAATATTCTGTGGCTCACATGTGAAGATAATAACGTGAATTGGGTCGGCTGCTACGGAAACCCATACGCGGAAACGCCCAACATCGATAAGCTGGCGAGCGAGGGGTTTCAGTATATGCACTGCTATGCAAATGCGCCCGTATGTGCTCCATCACGCAGTACCTGGATCACCGGGATTCACGCCATCTCGATGGGGACCCACCCGATGCGCAGCCGCTACCCCATCCCACACGAGCTGATCAAGTACTACCCCGACCTCTTGAAGAAGGCCGGTTATTACGTCGGCAATGCACGGAAGACCGACTACAACATTGGCGGGCGCGACGACAAGAGTCCTTGGGATACGGATAAGGTGAACTGGCAGGAACTCAAGCGGCGACAGCCGTTCTTTATGGTGATCAATAACACGAAGTCTCACGAGTCGAAGGCGTTCGGAGACATCGACCATACGACGCACAGCCCGGACAAAGTCCGGTTGGCGAAGTACCACCCCGACATTCCCGATATCCGCAAGAACTATGCTCATTATCACGACCAGATGAAGAAGATGGATGCCGATATCGGTCAGGCGCTGGCCGATCTGGCGGCGGCCGGCCTGGCAGACAATACTATCGTGATCCATAACTCGGACCATGGTGGCGTGCTGGCTCGAAGTAAACGATTTCTATTCAATAGCGGCACACATTGCCCCCTGATCATTCGCATTCCCGAAAAATTCAGCTTCCTGCGGCCTGGTGATCCGGGAAGCAAAGTCGATCGATTGGTCAGTTTTATTGATATGACCAAGACCTGGTTGAACATTTGCGGAGCGGAGACGCCGGACTATCTGCAGGGCAAGGTCTTCTTGGGCCCCGATTCCGAAGAGCGACAATACCATGTCAGCTTTCGCGGACGCATGGACGAGCGATGCGACAATGTTCGCGCCATCCGAGATCGACAGTTTCTGTATATCAGAAACTACATGCCGTATGCGCCATGGGGGCAACATCTCACTTACCTGTGGAAAATGAAGGCAACACAGGCATGGGAGCAGTATTACCGGGACGGAAAAACCAATGCGGTTACCGGTCGTTTTTTCGGAACGAAGCCGATGGAGGAACTCTACGATACGTCTATCGACCCGGATAACGTAAATAACCTTGCTGACAATCCCGAGTACTCACAACAATTATCGCGACTAAGTAAGGCTCTCGATCAGTGGCAACTGCAGATCTACGATTCGGGCCTGCTTCCTGAGAGCGAAGTCGTCAAGCGGTCGGAAGAGTCGGGCAAGACGATCTATGACATGGTTCGCGATCCGGAACTCTACGACGTGAGGGCCTATCAACGGGCCTCCGGCCTGGCCCTTAAGCAAGACCCCGCGTACTTGCCCGAGTTCTATCGAAACCTGAAGGATAGCGATGCCGGGATCCGATACTGGGCAGTCGTGGGTTGTTTTCTCCTCCAAGCAAATGGTGCTGTGGATCTTGAGCCGATTCGCGATTGTCTCGACGATTCGTCCGATCACGTTCGTACCATGGCTGCCTGGATTCTCTACCGGGCAGGTGATAAGGAGGCAGCCCAGCGCTGCTGGAACGAGTTGTTGATGAACGGTTCTTACGCTTCATTGAAGATCTTCAACGTCGTTGATTGGATCGGGGACGGTACAACACCTTACGTCGCGGCAATGAAAGCCTGTGACTTCAGTCACGGTGGTTACGTGAACCGGATGAAGGAATATCTGAAAGTCGAAACCGAGAAACCCCCAGCGGAGAGGAAGAGGAATCGAAAAAAACGATGATCGAGCACGTCGGTTGGAGGGCATTCGTCTGGTCGACGCACGGGACCAAGGAAGCACAAGTGGTTTAACGCCGACAAGTGGCATGCCACGAATTCTGACGCGTGGCGATGGACCGAACCGTGTCCGACCGTTGACCGGAGGCCAGAGAGTGTTTGGGGCGCGTTCAGCGTGTTCACCTGTTTCGCTCTGGCGGTCCGAAGCGTCTGACACGGGGAGTTTATCGTCGGAAACCATGTGATACGGGAGTTGAGCCAATGATTGAATGCCGACGGCGTGTTTTCTTGATTCTTGCTGGGATGTCGGCCTGCTGCCCGTTCGTTGCCCGCTCGGCCGAGCGGCCGAATCTGGTCTTCATCATCGCAGATGACTGCACGTTTCGCGATCTGGAATGTTATGGAGGTCAAGCACAGACGCCCCATATCAACCGGTTGGCTACCGAAGGGATGAAGTTCACCCAGTGTTTCCAGGCGGCCCCGATGTGCTCACCCACTCGACATAACATCTACACCGGACTTTACCCGGTGAAGTCGGGAGCCTACCCGAACCACACGTTCGCGAAGAAGGGCGTTCAGAGTATCGTTCATTATCTCCAACCGCTTGGTTATCGAGTTGCTCTGTCTGGAAAGACGCACATCGGGCCACGTGACGTATTTCCGTTCGAGTATTCCGGGTTGAAGAACAACCCCGACATGGAAAAGATCGACCAGCTGTTTGGTGAATGCCGGGAGGCCCGTACTCCGTTCTGTCTGTTCGCTTGTTCTAACGAACCGCATTCACCTTGGAACAAGGGTGACGCGTCGCAATACCCGCCCGAAAAAGTCGTTCTTCCACCGTACCTTGTTGACACGCCGGAAGTGCGCGAGAACTTCAGCCGATACCTGGCGGAAATCACCTACTTTGATGGGCAGGTAGGACAGGTTCTGCAACTGCTTGACAAGCACCGACTAAGCGAAAACACGTTGGTGATGGTGGTGTCGGAGCAAGGCAACTCGTTTCCGTTCGCCAAGTGGACGTGCTACGGAAATGGACTGCAGTCGGCCATGATTGTCCGATGGCCCGATAAAGTCCAGCCGGGCTCGACGAGCGATGCGATGGTCGAATATGTCGATGTAACACCGACTTTTGTTGCCGCCGCCGGCGGAACGCCCGTCGATACGTTGGACGGCCGGAGCTTCCTGCCGGTGTTGACCGGCGATACCGAACGCCACAAGGATTATGCCTATGGAATCATGACGACTCGCGGCATCATTAACGGTAGTGATGCTTTCGGAATTCGAACGGTTCGCGGTTGGCATTATCGACTGATCTGGAATCTGAATTACAACACCAAGTTCACCAATGCATGCACAAAGGCGTCTTTCTTTGGATCGATGGAGGCAGCGGCCAACGCCGGAGATGCCAAGGCCAGGGAACTGGTCGATAAGTACTATCACCGACCTGAGTACGAGCTGTACGACTGCGAAAGCGATCCTCTGGAGATGAAGAACCTGGCCGGTGATCCGGAGTATTCCAAGGTGCTGAATCGGCTCAAAGGGAAACTGACTGAGTGGATGGTGTCGCAAGGTGACCGGGGAACCGAAACCGAGCTTGACGCGCTGCTCCATCAAGGACGTTACCGAGGCATGACGCGCGAACAGGCTGAAGCGGCATGGCATGGCAAGGCGGCTGGGAAACAACAGAAGAAACGGGCCGGCAAGAGGAACTGATGCATGGCTAACCTCGGTCGGTCGGACGCAGTGGCTCTCGCCGTAAGTCACGGGAGAAATTCACCGGTGAAGATGTTCATCGCTCTCTTGCTCGTGCTTATCTGCATGAGCCCGGCGCGAGGCGCCGAGAGGCCCAATATTGTCTACATCAACTGCGATGATTTGGGATATGGGGACGTGCATTGCATGGCTCCCGAGTCCTGCAAGATCCCTACCCCCTCAGCGGACGCGTTGGCCCGGCAGGGCATGATTTTTACCGACGCCCATTCGGGTTCCTCCGTCTGCACGCCGACCCGTTACGGCGTGATGACGGGCCGGTACAGCTGGCGGTCGATTCTGTAGAGCGGTGTCGTTCAGGGGTTTGCACCAAGTCTGTTATCAAAGTCGCGACCGACCGTTGCCGGGCCGAATCGAACGTCGACGACACGAGACGACCACTTTATCTAGATCAGGTGATCGATGAAAATATCGACGATGCTCCCCCTCCGCGAGCCCGGCACGCCGTGCCCAGGCCTCAGCTTCACACGGTCACCATTCACCCAGCTCATGATGCAGTTAATGGGCAGGTGTCGGTTGAGTCGTGCCGGCAATCGGTGGAAGGCGCCATGCCTGATGTGTCGGTTTTTCTCCCGTGCGAGCATCCTGTTCCTACTGTTTGCCCTGGTGTCGATACCATTGCAGGCATCGTCGAGGCGGGCGATGGCGAGTGAAAGAAACCGGCCAAATATCGTGCTGTTTCTGGCTGACGACATGGGATTGGGGGATACGAGTGCTTTCCAGGATTTCACCGGCAATTCCGCGGAGGAGCAGCTCGCCACGCCCAACATGGAGCGACTGGCGAGGATGGGCGTACGATTCACTGATGCCCATACGCCTGCGTCACGTTGTACCACGACACGGTATGGTCTCCTGACCGGTCGCTATTCCTGGCGCAGCCGGTTGAAATGGTGGGTGTTGTTCGGGTCCCAGGGTGATCCGCTGATCGAAGGTGATCGGCCAACCATTGCTTCGATGCTGCACGACCAGGGTTATCATACGGGAATGGTTGGAAAGTGGCACTTGGGACTGCGTTATCGACAGTCGGACGGAAGTCCGGCGGCCGGTTGGGACGATGCCGATCTGACTCGACCGCTCTGGACCGCGCCGGTCGATTTTGGTTTCGATTCTGCGTGGTACACGTCCCGCTCGCACGGGACATCGGGCCCGGACGCAGGGAACCGTTTCGCCACGCGCAAGAACACGGCGACTCAGAATATCGGTCCCGGGCATCTGCACGATCGCGAGGCGGTTAGCTCGACAGGTGGTGGCAAGCAACTTGTCACGAATGGACCCGATGCCTACGTATTGTCGCGACTCGGCAGCCGGCATTCCGATCACGCCGTCACTTTCTTGAGGGATCATGTGGCCGAGTCGGACACGCGTCAAAGCCCCTTTTTTCTGTATTACGCAGCAAATTCGAATCACTCGCCTTACACGCCTGACGAGTTCATCGACGGACGGCCCGTTGCGGGGCAGGGACGCAGTAAGTCGGGCTCGCCCATGGATCGACGTCACGACTTCATCTACGAAAACGACGTCGCGCTCGGCCGGTTGCTCGACTGGCTAGCGTCAACCGAAGATCCGCGGAATCCTGGCCAGTTCTTGATCTCAAACACGTTGGTCATCTTCACAAGTGACAACGGAGCGGAGAAGAATAGCCCGGCCGCCACCGGGCCGTTTCGGAGTAACAAGGGCAGTTGTTATGAGGGAGGACATCGAGTGCCTTTTTTGGCTGCATGGCCGGCGGGCAGCGTGGGGAACGGAGATCCGTCCTCTGCCGGAAAAACGAGCGATGTGAGAGTCGGCCTTCAAGATCTCTTTGCGACATTCGCCGAGGTGGTTGACGCGCCTCTGCCAGACCTGGTGGCCGGCGAGAAGGGCGCCGAAGACAGTGTCAGTTTTCTCAAAGCTCTGCGCGGGGATTTCTTGATCAACCGTCCGCCACTCTTTTCGTGTGATCACAAGGAGGCGAAAGACGATCCGGCCGTGTTGGCCAT
>CAYNDU010000107.1:0-12385 GCA_964395615.1 uncultured Pirellulaceae bacterium
GGCACTTTTCTCGATCGCCGGCCATGGCATGAGCGGTGAGGGCGACAATGGGCACATGCCGGCCCGTTTTCTGTTCCCGAGCCCGCACGACGCGAGTCACCTCGAACCCGTCGATTTCCGGCATCTGCACATCGAGCAGAACGACGTCGATGGTTTGACTCGCCAGCATGTCAAGGGCCTCTCGCCCGTCCGCCGCTTCAGAGCATTGGTGCCCGCGCCGGGTTAGCACGGTACGTGCCAGGTGACGATTTGCGTCATGATCATCGGCGATCAAAACGCGCAGCGAGCGGCTCGGGCGATCGTTGACATCAGACGAGTGGCCCGAAGACAGGTGACCCGCCGTGCCGAGGCCCGCCGACGATGGGGGCCGATCTCTTCCCTCAACGCGTTTGTCCGTCGAGTCGCTTAACTTGAAAGTCAACGTGACGTGAAAGGTGCTGCCGATTCCCTCCTCGCTATGCACCCAGATGCGGCCGTTCATCAGGCTTACGAGTCGTGAGGTAATGGTCAGGCCGAGCCCCGATCCGCCGTATTTGCGCGACGTCGATGCGTCGCTCTGAGTGAACGCCTCGAAAATCTTGTCGAGCTTGGTTCGTTCGATGCCGCTACCGGTATCGCGCACCTGAAAATGCAGGCCAATTTCCGATTCGTTTCGCCACTGCTCCGCAATTTCAATCGCTACCTCGCCCTCGTCAGTGAATTTAATGGCGTTGCCGATCAGATTCATGAGAATCTGGCGAAGTCGCGTTGGATCGCCTCGTATGTCGGACGGAATGTCCGGCGGAATGATAGCCGTCAGCCGGAGTTTCTTTCGTTGCGCTTCGACGGAGAAGGCCTTCAACGTTTCCTGAACCAGGTCCGTCAATGGGAAATCAATTTCCTCGGTTTGCAGCTTCCCAGCTTCAATACGTGACAAGTCAAGAATGTCGTCCAACAATCTCAACAAGGAGCCGGCCTCCCGCTGGACCGTTTGAAGGAATTCTCTCTGTTCGTCCGACAGTTCCGTGTCGAGCGACAAATCGGTCATTCCTATGATGGCGTTCATCGGCGTACGGATTTCATGGCTCAGGTTGGCCAGGAACTCGCTCTTTGCCCGACTACTCGCCTCGGCACTCTCCTTGGCCGCCCTCAGCGCCTGTTCCGTCTGCCATCGTTTGGTGATGTCCGTGTCGATCGTAATCCACCGAGTCACCTCGCCGGATCGATCCTTAACGGGTATCAGGTTCGACTCGACCCAAAACGTCTGGCCGTCGCGACGGTATCGAAGCACATCCTGGGTCAGTTCGACACCGTCATGAAGAGCGTTGCGATAGGCTCGAACCGTCTCTTTGGCAGTGCTTGGCCCAAACAAGAGATCATCCAATCGCGCGCCTTTGGCCTCGAAGTCGCCATAGCCGGTCATCTGAATGAAGGCCTCATTGACCCAAACGATCGTTCCGCTCGGATCGAGCATCGCGATGGCGTTCTTGGTCTTGCTGAAGACCAACGAGAGTAGGGTGAGGTTTTCTGCCTGTGACGCCGATCTCGCCAATTCCGACCGAATGTCATGCTGGTGACGAGCATGCCCGAGCCGAACCTCGAGGTCATGGGCTCGCCGGCAAGCGTAAGCCAATGCGTCAAGTGGATTGTTCGCCCGGATCACGTGTGCCCAATCAGTGACTTCATCCCGCGACGGGACGGCAAATGACGGGGACAAGGCCTGGGCCATCCGAATCACCGCACCTGAAACGGGCCAACCCGATGTCTCAAAATGATCCACCAGCTCGCCAACGCGCTGGATAACCACCGCAGCCGACTCACAACAATCGCCGTCCGACCCACTGCTCCCTGGCCGAGCACCATCGTGGTCCACGTCTTCTTCGCCCTGGCTTGCCTCCGGCCGTTGATCGCCGACATCGTTCCCGGCAGTAGCCCGGGCCGACGTGTCTCGGCACGAGGGGCTGTCCTCCTGCTGATCACTGACAGAGATTTCGATGAATTGATGCCCACTGTGTTGGACGAGAGAAAAACGAACTCGGGCACGACCGCCTCGCTGAGCGATCGTTTGGCAGACCAGATTGACGGCCTGCGCCAATTCGTTTCTTCGCTGCGGAGGTAACTGCGTCATCGCCGCCAGCACTTCAGCTCTTCGAGCCAATTGAGCGGCATCCGACACCTGGCGCAACAAGAACTCGGCGATCGTTTCGTTCAATGTCCGGGCTCCGCTTCGAGAGGTCACGGCAGGATCGTCCTAACCGGATCTACCGGTTTCGGACCGTTGACCGATCCACAATCCGATTGGACGGAGTCGCCAGGTTTCCAGGCCAGGCTGAATCTCCCTGCCTGGAAATATAGCAATTCGTGTGCCAATCAGAGAAGGCCGAAGCGCCGTAAGGCTCGGCCATCGACCGAAAATTCGGACCGTTGATCGCTCTGGACAAGCCCGTGCTCTTGCCCGCCGGGCAGTCCGGCAGGTTTTTCGGCCGGCTGAATCTCACGCGAAAGAGCCGTGATCCAGCGGTTTAGCCGTAAATATGCTGAATCGGGATCGTGTGCCCCCAGACAATCTGTCCGGGGTCCATCTCCAGCACGGCAGCCAGTTTTTGGCGTACATCAGGGCGGGGCGTCCAGCGACCCTGGTAAATCGCCTGGACTCGCCACGCCTCCACTCCGCTACGCTCGATCAGTGTTTCGAGTGTGAGCCCTTGCTGCTCACACACTTCGCGCACCGTCTTGCCCATGATTGGCACCTCGCTTGTCAGTTGAAGCTCGACCGTCGACCATCAGTCAGTCTAAAGGCGTTTCGTCATGAGTCAAGTTGCGCTCCATCGGCTCCACAAACTACGGACGATCTTGGCTCTTCGTCGGGTCCTTGTCTGCGAATGGCAGCGTGTCGGGAGTCACGCGTACAGCCGACGTGACCTTCAGCGGTACGCGCAGGCCGATATCGTACGTCAATTCAACGAAGTAGGCCGTCCAACCGCGAGTCGGCCGGTGGATCGTCCCGACGTAGTCACCATTTTTTTGAACCGCCAACAGGCTGCTGGTGTACTTCGGACCCAGCGACTCCAATCGAAAATCTCGAGCATCGGGATTGGTTGCCTGCCACAGTAACACGCGAGCCGGTTGCTCCTGGACGTGCACTCGGATAGCATTGTCCGACTCAAATGACCAAGAGTATTGAGGACGCGGAGTCTTGTTCAAGACGGTTGCATAGAAGGCGAGTAAGCTCTCGACGGCATCGGAACCGTCGAGTGAATGGTCGGCATTGGGAACGTACCGAATCATCTTCTCGCCTTTCAGGTCACCGTAGTAGAAACGGGACGAGTCAGGAAGAAAGAACTGGTCCCCAGAGGCATTGATAATGAACTTGGGCATCGTTAATCGATCGCGGTACGCGTAGGGATCAACCAACTCGAGCAACCCATCCATGCGCGGGTGATCAAGATAGCTGAAAATACGATGGTGCACGTAGTCTCCCACCGCAGGCGCCCAAAAACCATATGCGGCATAATGGTGCCGCATGGATGCTTCCACGTTGAGAACATCGATGACAATGGGTGCGATGGCCACGACTCGGGAATCAACGGCGGCGGTGATCCACGTCGTCCAACCTCGTTTTGATCCACCAGCAACCACAAACTTGTCGACGTTCATGCCGCCACCAGCCTCGCTCTTCAGCAAAGCCGTGATCGTATCCATGGCGCGCACGGCGCTCTTGACCATCGGATTCCGGGCCGGCCAAGTGCCTTCCCCCGTCTTGAGATACTGAACCCACGTGTAAGCGACCAGATCATCCTCCGTGCGCTCCTCGCCATCCTGGTGGAATACGAGCGGTTGATTGGGCACCATCAAAAGCGTGGCGACCACTGATTGAGAGCCGACCGCCAACTTCAACATTCGCTCATCCGGACCGGTCGGCGGCTTTCCACCGTTCCTGCCACCGGCGATAAACAGCAGTGCCGTGTCAAAGGTCGTACCGTCCGGCTTGGAAATAACGAGCCAGTGCTGCCATTCGGGACGGTCGACCTCGTTTCGATCGCGCCATGTCTGTGACGTCATGTCGACGACGAACGTGGTGATTCCCGGTGTCTTTGCCGTACGAACGACCTTCCACCGGTAGCTTGGATCGGGCTTGGCCACGTAGGCGTCAATCGCCGTCGGAGCCGACTTTGAAGGACGGGCCGTTTGAGCTGAAGTCTCGCCAACCATGCCGGTAACACTCAAGAGAAACACAGGGAGAAAGGGAACGCATCGACATCGGACAGTTAAGCGCATACAGAGTCCTTTTCAGTTCAATCATCCAAGATCAACGGGCGAGGAGACAGCCGGCAAGTGAGATCACCATCCTAATTACCAGAAACTTTGCCCGCAACGGCCAATGTCGGCGAATGGAAGGCGCCATGAATTTCGATGCGAAGACCGCGGACGTTTTGATCGAAAACGAAGAAATCTGTCCCCAGACGATAACCGACGCACTCGAGTCAGCCGGCTTTGGTGGCGGCATAACCGGCTAGCCGAATTCTGAATCAAACCGGATGGCGGCGACACGATTTGGCAACGCGAGGCAAGCAGCGGCCGGTCCAACACTCGTTGGAACGGTCGTTTTGCATTGCCATCAAATGTTAGGACTTCGTTAAGTTTCGTTCTTTCGGGGCAAATTGAAGCCGTTTTACCCATATGGCAATCG
The DNA here is from genome assembly GCA_964395615.1 of uncultured Pirellulaceae bacterium. Classification (GTDB taxonomy): domain Bacteria; phylum Planctomycetota; class Planctomycetia; order Pirellulales; family Pirellulaceae; genus CAYNDU01. The sequence continues at coordinate 4,670 of CAYNDU010000107.1, forward strand.
TTCGGGGATTGTGTGCCGGCCTCGTTCTGCTAACAATTTGCTTTTGAGCAGCGTGGGAACGGGGACCGAGTACGGACTCGATCGCCCACTTCCAAACCGGTTCCTCTTGCTGGCAACAGGTATGGCACGACGGCACATTTTCGTTGTCGAAGACGAAGAAGAAATTCAAGAGTTGGTTCGCTACAATCTGGCCAAGGAAGGATACGACGTAACGTGCGTCGAATCGGGTGAACGGGCCTTGCGTCAGATCGCGTCTCATGCCCCCGATCTGGTCCTCTTGGATCTGATGTTGCCTGGGCTCGACGGACTGGAAGTCTGCAAGTTGCTCAAACGTAATCCCGAAACGGTCAGTATTCCTATTATCATACTGACGGCCAAGAGCGAGGATGCCGACGTCGTCACCGGGCTCGAATTGGGTGCCGAAGATTACATCACCAAACCCTTCAGCCCGCGGGTGTTGAGCGCTCGGATCAAGGCCGTCTTGCGTCGCGGCGAGTCACAATCGGTCGACCAAGAGCAGATGATTCGTTGCCACAATCTGGCAATTCATCCCGGTCGCCACGAAGTGCTCATCGGTGGCAAGCCCGTCAGCTTGACAGCAACAGAGTTTCGCGTATTACATGCACTGGTTTTGCGACCGGGATGGGTACTGACCCGGTCCCAGATCGCCGATGCGGTCCACGGCGGCGACCTGGTGGTTACGCAGCGCAGCGTCGACGTGCACATTGTGGCGTTGCGACGCAAGTTGGGATCCGAGTCGCAGTGGCTAGAAACGGTCCGTGGTGTCGGATATCGATTCCGGGAATAACTCAATGCGTGCCTATCGGCTGTTCTGGCAACTCCTGCTGCCTTTCCTGATCCTCACCGTTGCGGCGCTGCTCGCTCTCGCGCTGGTCGGAACCTCGGCCACTCGCCGATTCCATCTGCACCAGACATGGGACACCTTGGAGTCTCGGGCTCGACTGATCGCGCCCGATATCGAGACCCTGTTGTCGGCCAGCGACTATTCGGCCATCGATCGATTCTGTAAACAACGCGGCCGCGCGGCTGGAATTCGTGTGACCGTTGTCCTGCCCGCTGGAAGAGTCGTCGGCGATTCGCATGAACAACCGGATCGCATGGACAACCACGGCCATCGACCGGAGATTCTCTCGGCGCTTGCCGGGGGTGCCGGACACTCCCAACGATTCAGCTTCACGCTCGACCGGTACATGGCCTATGCTGCCATCCCGGTCAGTTATGTCGATCCGGTTCGGGGCAAGCAACCGCCGGCCATTGTTCGAACCGCCGTCTCGTTGCAGGAATTGACGTCGGAACTCCTGACCGTCTACGTGCAGCTGACCATCGGGTTGCTGGTGGTGGCCGGACTGGCCGCCGGATTGGCCTGGTGGCTGGCTGCCCGCATCAGTCGGCCGCTCGAAGAACTGCGCCGGGGCGCCGAGCAGTTGACCGTCGGCACGCTGGACGAAGTGTTACCCGAGCATGGCAGTCGCGAGGTCATTGACCTGGCCAGAACCTTGAACCACATGGCAAGTCAGTTGGACCAGCGTATCAGACAGGCGACCAGCGAACGAAACGAGCGAGAAGCCATACTTAGCAGCATGGTTGAAGGGGTCTTGGCCGTCGACAATGACCGAAACATACTGCATATGAACCGGTCGGCAGCTCGCCTGCTCGGTGTCGAAGCCGAATCGTGTCAGGGGCGGAATCTGCATGAGCTCATTCGAACACCACAGCTTCACGACCTGGTAGAAGCCGTGTTCACTCATCAGGAGTCGATTGCGGACGAACTGGCCATTTTTTCGGACCAGGAGCGGACACTCAGGTTTCAAGGAGCCGTATTACGAGCCGGCGCTGGAACCACCATTGGGGCCCTCGTCGTGCTCTATGACGTGACCCAGATCAAACGCCTGGAAAACGTTCGCAGTGAGTTCGTGGCCAACGTGTCGCACGAACTGAAAACGCCCATCACGTCGATCAAGGGGTACGTCGAAACACTGCTCGACGGCTCAATTCATGCCGATCAAGACGTTCAGAGATTCCTCCGCATTATCGCCAGTCAGGCTGACCGTCTGAACGCCATTATTGACGACTTGCTGGCGCTGTCACGAGTCGAACAGAAGGCCGAGCGATCTGAGATCCCTCTAACGGACGAACCAATCAAGCCGGTCCTGGAGGCTGCCGTTGAGTCCTCCGATGCTCAAATCCGTGAGCACAAGGTTACAGTGCAACTGACCTGTGACGACCACATTCACACTCGTATCAACACCTTTCTACTCGGTCAGGCGGTCACCAACCTGATTGATAACGCCTGTAAGTACAGTCCCGATGGAGCGACCATCTGGATTGAAGCCGAGGAGTCGGCGGAAGAAATTGTCATCCGCGTTCGCGACCAGGGGTGCGGGATCGAAGAACAACACTTACCGAGACTTTTCGAACGGTTCTATCGAGTCGACAAGTCGCGCAGTCGAAAACTGGGTGGCACAGGGCTCGGCCTGGCGATCGTCAAACACATTGCCCAGGCACACCACGGGCACGTCCACGTCGAAAGTTCACCGGGGACCGGCAGCCAGTTTTCCATCGTGCTCCCGCCCCATCACAAGACACGGACGCCTTCCGATCTGAGTGGGGTCTCGTAGTGCTGGGGCCTTTTCTCGATGTCGAGCCCGGGCGCGCCATGGGCGGGCAGTCGCCGGTCAGTCGTGAATACCCGGTGATCGTGACCGACGTATGAAACGGACCGTTCACCCGCGACGGAAAAGGACGTATCTGGTTGAGAGTGAAATCGTCAGGCATCAACTGGCCGATGAACTCCCACCCGCCCCTTGCGGTCGACGCCCTGACAGTTGTCAAATCACTCCGGTTTCCGTAGAGTAACAGCAGCGACCCGTCGTCGCGTCAATTCCTGCCATTGGGGAATCTCTTGCCATGTCTGCTGTCGCGCTGCCGAGACGAACACGGAACGGCCCAACGGTCGCCAAGAAGTATTCGCCAATCGGCGGCATCATCACGGGATGGTTGTTTGTCTTCGTCCTGACGCCAAGGGCGCCGTCGCAAATCGTGCAGCTGCCGACTTTTCGGTTTTTTCATATCGACACATCGGTCATGGCGCCAGATCGCGGAGGATCGTATCTCGGCGGCGTAAGACGGTCCGCCTCGGGACGGGCCAATCTCGGCACGCCACTATCCGGACCGTTTTTCGCCAATCGAAGCACGGGTCATTCACGGTCCGCCACCGGTTCGTCCGCCCACGTAACCGTCATCGATCACGGAGCGTGGGAGGCGAGTCTGTTTGACGGCATTTTTTCCTCGACCAGCAGACACCCGCGTGCGCCTGGTCACCCAGGTCATCGCTGGATCGCGACGTCGCTCAAACCCGACCGCACCGACGCTGCAGGCGCTCGGCCCGACGCTGCCTCGTCAACCGCAGGATCCATCGATTCCATTGGAACTACCCGTCGACTGGCGAATGTTCGAGCCGGGACGATGAGCCTGTCCGAGATTCGGCAGGCACAGGCCGGGCAGCGTGCTCACGAAATGGCCGACGCTCGTAAATGGTTCGCCCGCGGTCGGCAGGCCGAGTCCGATGGTAAACTGGGCGCGGCCCGCGCGTACTATCGATTGGCTGCAAGAAAGGCGGATCCCGACCTCCAAGCACAGATCGACGGGCGGCTGCGGCGCCTTCAGACAGTGTCGGGCACCACGAAGGGCGGCCGATAACGGGGCCGGGTCAGCCGGCTTGCTTCGGCCGCAAACGGGCCGACAAATCGCTCGCCTGCCGGGTCGAATGAAAGGACCGGGCCTACGGTGAGTGGCTCGGAGGCCGGCTCGATCCGGTTGGCTTCCAGGTGTTGTTGTAAGCGATCAAACGACTCGCTTAGCTCCGGCATGCCGGCCGTCACCTCACGAATTCTGCCAACCGACGCCTGTTCTCCTGCCCGGTACGAGGCGTTTGCCAGATGTACGAGGCCGGCCGAGAGATGGCCCTCCAACGCATCACTGTACAAGGCCGCCGGGTCCCGGTCACGCACTGCGGTGACAAAGTTCTCTTTCGTTGTGACACGTTTTCGAGTGAATTTTTTAATGAGTTTCCCCCGATGATCGTACGCGGCTCCCTCTTTGATGTAACCACCCTCGCACTGTACGATCGCACCGGTCCGCAGCCCCTTGAACTGGTCCATCGTCTGATTGGCATTCTTACGCCAGTCGGTGTCGCGCAGCGACACGTTCTTCGGTAGCCCGCGCACCTCGAATATTATCGGGGCCGGCTGATAGTCCAGAAGTGTGATAAGCGTGTTGGGCGTCTCGCCATCGTCGCGATACCCGATGCGGCCGCCGATGGAAACGACGCGACGTGGCAGTTGGTTCTCGCGAAGCACCCATCGGCACGCATCCATCGCGTGGATGCCCATGTTCCCCAAGTCGCCGTTGCCCGTGTCCCAATCCCAATGCCAGTCATAGTGCAGGTGCTTTCGCATCAGTGGAGCCTTGGTCGCCGGGCCACACCAGAGGTCGTAGTCGCAGGACGTTGGCACGCGTTGCGGTCCGTCGACCTTGCCGATACTCGTCCGAGGCCTGTAGTTGATCCCATAGACGCAGCGGATTGGGCCCAGATGGCCGTTCCAAACATACTCGTAAGCCTCCTCGGTCTCTCCGCTTCCGCGTGGTCCATGGGTGGCCTGCACGATGCGCCCGTATCGGCGCATTGCCTCCACCATCTTCCTCCCCTCGAAGATGTCATCGTTGGCTCCCTTCCTGGGCCGGCCGCGGCCAGCCGGCTCCGGACCATCGCTAGATCTCGTTTTGCAACGCTAGAAACAGGCCCCGATAGCACGACATGAATCGCAACGGCTCGCAGCTTGGCGCCACCTCGGCGTCACAATACCCTTGGTAACGGCTGGCCCGCAGGAGCGAAAAAAGCTGGCGGTACGGATAGTCTTCATTCCACAAGTCGTGCATGTGTATATTGCGAATTCGATCCTGAACCAATTTGAAATTCGCCTCGAATCCCGGCCCCTCGACATCGGTTTTATCGCAATTCCAATTGACGAATACATGGTCACTATCGGCAAAATCGAGTATTCGCTTCGTCACCTGGATCCGGTTTGTGCCACGCCCGTGGTTGGCAATGCGGATCTCGACACCCTGGTCCGCGGCGAACTTGCCCACTTCGGCCAGTGCACGACCGATCTGGGCGAGTGTCTTTTCCTCGGGAATTCCTTTGTCGGCCATCACGGCATTGGGAAATACACGAATTCCGCGGGCTCCGATGTCGTGTGCCAGCAGTGTGTACTGCTTTGTCCCCTCGATATTCTCGCGTAGTCTAACTGGATCGGGCCAGTGGTAGGCGAAGGCACTGGCCAGGCTCAGAGCGAGCCCAGCGTCCCGAAATCTCTTCCGCACATCGTCCCGCCTGGCCTTTGATAACGCTACCTCGATGCCATGGCCGTGCGTGGTACGCAACTCGGCGTGTTCGAACTTCGTCTCCTGGCAGTTCTTGATCAGCGTGTCGACATCCCAGCTCTCGCCCAGTCGATACGTCATCAAACCGATGCGCAAGGGAATTCCCGAAGTGGCCGATGCGGCCCGTGACACATGAGTATCACACGTGCTCATCGCGGCAGCCGAAGCAGCGGCCGAACCGGCCAGAAATCCACGGCGAGTAACCGGACGTCTCATCGCATACCTTTCCTGGAATCAACGTGCTAAACCGTAAAACGCTCGTGATACCCTTCGAACATCAGCTCGGTCACCCGATCAACGGCGTCAGACCACTGTCCGGCCAGTTCATCGCTCCAGAGTTCGCCGTGAAACGACTTGAGTGTGTTAAGTAGATTCGCCCTCCACCGCGGGTAGAGTTGCTTGGGGATACGACGGTCGAAATGCCGAGTTCCGAGGTACTTGAGATACGATTCTGCGGCCAGGAACGGCTGACTGTGCTGCCGTTCAATGACCATCAACGCCATGGTCACTTGAATTGCCTGGCGCTCGATATTCACGTGCTCAAAAAAGGGTCGAACTTCGGGATAGTCTCTGAAAAAATGCTCGTAGAACGACTCCCCGAATATCTGTTTCGAATTCAATACTTGTTCGAGGCTCTCCTCGATTCGCATGGACTTGCTCCCAACGACAAGTGTAGAGGCGATTGGCCGATTCTTCGAAGCTAAACTCTATGAACTTGATTCGACGGATTTGCCGTGCTTACCGGGATTCCGTTCACACGTCAACTCCCAATCGCGAATCGCCACCACACGGCCCAACCGAGCACAGGCAGGCAGTTCGACGCACATCGAGGCGCCTGGTCGTTACCATGTTTCGCACCTCATGGTAATACGACATATCGAGCCGACTCCGAATGATCAGCGTATTCTACGCATGGGGCGTTCAGTCGACCGCAAAAAAACGTGAATTCGTGAAAATCGATCACGGGGCCGATTCCTGCTGACGAGGCTGTTTGTAGGTCAGTACCGGACATGGGGCCCGCCGCACCACTGCCTCGGCCACACTCCCCATCAATAGTCGGGTGAGCCCGGTGCGTCCGTGTGTGCCCATCACGATCATGTCGGCATTTTCCTCGGCCGCCAGTTGTGCCACGGCACTGGCCGGATCGCCGGTCACCAGCCGGTGTTCATACGGCACCGCCCGGTCGGTCGGAACCACCTGCTCCAGCATTCGTTGCAGATCCTCGCTTGCCGGCTCCGGTACCCCGTAGTACATCTCGCCTCCCCCATAGGCGATGGGGGGTTCTTCGACGTGCACAATGATCAGAGTGGCACCGCAGTCTCGAGCCAGGGCCGTCGCCAAACGTAAGGCTGCATCTCCGCAATGCGAAAAATCCGTGGGAAATAGAATCTTGTCTGCTTTCATTCGAGACTCCCCCTCCTGCTGTTCGATTCACAGCCGACCGGTCCACCACCGAGGACCTTCGTGCCGCCGCTTGACGAGCCGCAGTTCCATCCGTTCGCGGTGACCTCGATCTCTCCCAACAGTGTACCTAATTCGCCAGTGAAGTTGCCACCTGAAACGCAACTGGACGGAATGATCTGTGGCCAGCGCCGACCGTACCCCGGCCACCTGACAGCAGCTATTTGATTTCTTAGACTAGACGATGGACCAGACGTTCAATGCGGATCCTGCGATGCCCAGTATTAAGAAGATTGATATTCTGATCGTCGACGATGACGAAGCGTTTCGCGAGACGCTCGCCCGTCGATTGACTCGGAGTGGATTCCAGCTCCAGACAGCTGCCGACGGCGGTCAGGCCATGAACGCGGCCCAGCGCCGAGATTTTGATGTCGCGGTGATCGACATGAAGATGCCGGGCATGTCAGGCCTGGAACTGCTCGAGAGACTGAAACAAGAACACGCCGATTGCGAAGTCGTCATTCTGACCGGCCAGGGCACAATCGAATCGGCTGTCGAGGCGATGAAGCTGGACGCCTACGACTACTTGACCAAGCCGTTTCCCATGCAGGAGTTGGAGTCGCTGATCAGTAAAGCCTACGAGCGCCGGCAATTACGAACCGAGAATCGTCGCTTGCGGGCCTTACTCGAACGACAGCGACCAACGGATGAGATCATTGGTGAGTCGCCTGCAATGAAGGAAGTGTACCGCTTGACGGAACGGGCCGCGATGAGCGGGAAGGCCATTCTGATTCAAGGCGAGAGCGGGACCGGCAAAGAGCTCGTCGCACGCGCCCTGCATCGGAACAGTCC
>CAYNDU010000108.1:0-12335 GCA_964395615.1 uncultured Pirellulaceae bacterium
AAAACGAGCCCGTTCCTGCACCCAGTCCCACCCCTTCGAGTTCAATGCTCGCCCCCCGACGGCGAGGTACCCCTTTCTTCTTTCCATCCGTGTCGTCTTTCCATCTTTGGCATAGCCACGGCGACCATGTTGTTCGGCCTCTCGTCGGGCGCAGCGTTAGCCACGGTCGTCGGCGTGCTCATTGAGGTGCCGGTCATGCTCATGCTGGTCAAATTCTGCCTCCGAACGCAGCATTGGTTTGCTCGCTGAGCTACGGCAAGAAACGCGGCCACCGGTCAATCGGGCTGCCATCGCACGGCATTGATCAAGATCTGCACGAAACTCTCGTGCTGAAAATCGCTGCTCTGGTGACCGGGCTGAAAGTAGAACAGCATTCCTTTGCCGGCCTTGGTAAACCAACCGGACGGCTGAAGGGCTGTTCGACCGGTGACTGGATCTCGCAACGTAACGGCCAGCAACACGGTGTGATCCGCCTCGCTCGTGAACTCCTGGTTGGCAAAGACCTCGGTGTCGTCGAGTGCGAACGATGGAAAGTCCTTTTTGCTTCCGACCCAGGGAGAGAACAGACTGGGATCGAATTGAAGGGCGGACGTCGATCTGTCTTTCCTGTCGATGAAGTCGAGCGAAATCGACTCCGCGTACCGTACAGAATGGGAAGTCACGTAGTGGCCCGGTCGCAGATTGATCACAGTGTGTCGGGCATGAGAATAGACCAACCATGGCCTGGTCTCGTGGTTCCGCGGGTTGATTCGGATACCCAGGAAACTAAGCCATTTCGGGTTCTTCATCTTGGCCGAGGCAATTCCATGATGCAGTACGATCATTCGCCCTCCGGCCAACGCGTATCGAATCAGGGCCTGCGAAACACCATCACGTAGCGGCTTGTGTACATACATGAAAACCGCATCGACGGTGGAAGCATCCAATTCGCGAAACGTCGCCTGATCGAAGAGCGTTGCCTTGATCCCGTGTCGGTCAAGCGCGTCGGCAAGTGTCTTCATCGGCGCCTGCTCGTCTGCGACGATGGCGACGCGGCCCGTCGGCTCCGCCCGCAGATCACCGGCCGCGACAAGGACAACGGTTGGCGCGCATAGAGCCCCCATTGCAAGAAACTGGCGGAAGCCGAACCGTAAACCAATCATGGGAAACCGCCCGTCGTCGTTGGACCCAAGAAGGAGACAATTCCATCGCTCACAAACTCGCCAATCAATATCGCACACGTGAGAATACTCGCCAACCCTCCGCCACCGCTCCAATTGGCTCGGCCGGTTCCACCTTTCTTTTTCCCAGTCTTCTCCCCGGCCGACCGCCCTTGGGACGTCCCCGGGAGAAGCACTTGGACCGCCATTCCTCAGTGGTTGGGAGGTGAATCCGGTCGCATGCCGGACCGGTGAGTCGGGATCGCGAACTCCATCCCCATGGTCCGCATGCGGAAAGTTTGTTTCAAGTTACGACCTGTGGTACAAGGGATGGGGTTAGATGAGTGGCGGTGGCGGCGCGGCGTTCGTGCTGACCGCCCCGAGGTGAATACAGGTGCGGTGGTCGTTTGCGAGGAATAGTATGATGCGGAAGCGAAGCGTTGTTTTTCTGTTGGTATCAATTCTCGGGTCTCTTTCTCCAGCCGCCCGGGCCAAAGACGCGGACGCGCCGCCTGAAAAGGTCTCCGTTTCATTGAAGACGCTGAAACAGAATGAGCAGCAAGTCGAGGAATTGGTCAAACGCGTTTTGCCGTGTACGGTATGCGTCCGATCTGCCAATGGCCCAGGTTCCGGTTCCGGCGTTGTCGTGAGCGAGGACGGGTTAGTAATGACCGCGGCGCACGTCACGCGGGCTGCAGGCAACGATCTGGTCGTCGTCTTTCCCAACGGCCGAGAGGTAAAGGCCAAACCGCTCGGTGCCGACCGCACTCGCGATGCGGCTCTTGTGCAGATTCTGGAGAAGGGCGAATACCCTCACGCCGAATTGGGTCATTCGGATGGTCTAAAGACGAACCAATGGTGTGTGGCCCTCGGACATGCCGGCGGTTTCGACCCCCGACGCACTCCACCGGTGCGCCTGGGTCGAGTCTTGAACAACGGTCGATTCCTGACGACCGACTGCACGTTGATCAGTGGTGATTCCGGTGGACCCCTGTTCGATCTATCCGGAAACGTGATTGGAATCCACTCGAATATCGGCGAGGCACTTTGGCAGAACAATCATGTACCCGCACAGGCCTTTCACGCCGGCTGGGATCGCATGCTGGCCGGCGAGTCGTGGGGGCGACAACCGGGCGGTCGAGCGGATCCGAACCGACCGGTGCTCGGTGTGCAACTTGATCCCACGCCTCATCCCGACGGCTGCGCTATTCGGGAAGTCGCCCCTGGTTCTCCCGCCGAAAGGGCGGGCGTAAAGGATAACGATGTGATTCAAGAAATTGAGGGGAAAGGCGTGCGGTCTCCCGCCGACGTCGTGGGGCGTCTGTCCTCGCGCAAGGCGGGCGATGAAGTTTCGCTGAAAGTGTTGCACGACGGTGAATCGAGAGAGGTAAAGGTCAAGCTCGTGCGCGCTTCGGAATTGGCCAATCCCAACGCCGCACCCGGTCGGCGTCCGGAGGGGCCCGGTAAACGGTCCCAGCCCCAGGGACCGACGAAGAAATCGGATGACTCGAAAACCAAGGACGATGCGGCAGCGAATCAGAAACGCAAGAAATCCTCTTCCGACGACCCCAAGAAGAATGATCCGCCCAAGCCGGGCGTTGGAAAGCCTGAATCGACTGCGGACAACGCTGACAGCGCAAGCAAACCGGATAAACCATCGGGGAACGCGGACGGTGGTCAGAAGAATCCGAACGGCGATCCACCGTTGGACTTGCAGCAGTTGATGCGCCGTGCCCGACGAAGTGGTGGACGACTGAAACTGACGCCTGAACAGATGAAACAACTAAGAAAGCAGATGGGAAACCGCATGAGAATCGGGCCCGGCCAGCGCCCGTCGGCAATGGCTGATGACGAGTGGGTCAAACAAGTGTTTGCCGCATACCAACCGGTTGTCGCCACCGCTCGAAAAAGTGCCCTGCCGGTTTTTGTCGACGACAAACAGGTTGCACTGGCGACAGCCATTTCGAGCGACGGGCGCCTCGTGACCAAGGCAAGTCTGATCGAGGGAAAATCTTTTGAAGTCGAGCTGCCCGAAAAACAACGTGTTGCCGGTGTGGTGACCAAGACGTTGAAGGACTTCGACGTCGCCGTGATTAAGATCGAGTGCCCGTCGCTGGTCCCGATCAATCTGGGCAAGTCAGACGGGCCCATTCAGTTGGGAGAGTTCGTCGCTTCGGTCGGCCGCCGAAAGGAGCCGGAAGGCATTGGAGTGGTCAGTGTGCTCGCGCGAAACCTGGATGCCTCGAACCAGGGTTTCTTGGGTGTGCGAATGGAGAGTTCGCCCGATGGAATACGTATCGGCGATGTCCAACCCGGGTCGCCGGCCGATAAGGCCGGCTTGGAGAAGGGCGACATTTTGACGGTCTTCGATGGCAAAAAGCCAAAATCGGTGAGTCAATTCGCCAAGACCATTTCACGTCATGCCCCGGGGGAAAAAGTGGAGGTGAAGGTCAAGCGTGACGAGAAGCAATTGACAATGATGGTCGAATTGGGCGACCGTAGTTCGGTAACCTTGATGCCCGGCTCGTCACCGATGATGCGACTCCTCGGCGGCAAACTAAGTAAACGGCGCACGGGCTTCAAATCGGCCGTGCAACACGACTGCCCGATCGACCCGGAAGATTGCGGCGGGCCGTTGGTTGACCTGAACGGACACCTGGTCGGCATTAATATCGCCCGGGCTGGACGCATCAAGTCTTACGCCATTCCAGCCGAGGTGATCCGAGGACTTTAGTACCTCGATTCGTCAACGGCTAGCGGGCGGAATTCCGCGTGCCGAACACGAAGGTCGTACCCCGTCCGGCGCATTCCCAGGACCCTGATCCGGTTTCCCACGTGGTGGTTCAGCTGCGTGAAGCAAGCCCTGTACGCAGCTCGCCAGGTGAGAAGTGGGGTGACCGCTCCCAGCCGTTGGCAATAATGCGAGTCAGCACTGCTCGGCAAATAGGGCACAGGATGGTAGAGTTGATTCGACCGTATGGATCCCGGAATCGAACACACCGTGATTGGGGAGATAATTGATGTTGCGCACCATGGTGGCGACTTTGGTCGCTCTGGCGAGTTTGAGTCTCTCGCCCAATCGGGCCTGCCAAGCAGCCGTCACAGCCCCGGCAACTTCATCTCTTCGTCTCTGGTATCAACAGCCGGCCGAGAAATGGACCGAGGCTCTCCCGATCGGCAATGGACGCCTCGGAGCCATGGTCTTCGGATCCGTCGAGCACGAGCAGCTGCAGTTCAACGAAGACACTCTCTGGACGGGAAAGCCGCATGCTTATCACCATCCTGGCGCCGCGAAGTATCTTCCAACGCTGCGGGATTTACTGGCCGAGGGCAAGCAGCGCGAGGCCCACGCCTTGGGCATGGCGGAATTCATGAGCCAGCCGCTGCGTCAAATGGCCTATCAGCCGTTCGGCGATCTCGTGATTGACTTCGCGAAGGGGCCCGCCGCGTCGGACTATCAACGCGAACTCGACCTGGAGACGGGTATCGTACGCGTTCGCTACCGGCAGGGAGCTACCACGTTCCTGCGCCAGGCCTTTGCCAGCCGTCCCGATCAGGCGATCGTCTGGCAGATCACCGCGAATCAGCCGGGGCAAGTGAGTTTCGACGCTTCGTTAACGACACCGCACAAAAACGCATCGACCAGGAATGGTGACAGCCGGCGACTTGTGCTGAAAGGAGAGGTCGAACAGGACGGGTTACAATTCGAAGCCTGGCTACTGGTCGACGCAAAGGGCGGGCGAGTTGTTTGGGACCAGGATCGCGTTCATGTGATCGAGGCCGATTCCGCTCGGTTGGCGATCATCGCTGCAACCAGCTTTCAGAACTATCATGATATCAGCGCCGATCCGGCTCGGAGATGTGCGGCCGCTGCCGTTGGACTTCCCGGCCAGTCGTTCGACACTCTGCTGAAGCGGCATCTTGCAGACTACCAGGAGCTATTCGACCGTGTGCGCCTGGACCTTGGGGAAACGAAGGCTGCTCAAATGCCCACCGACCAGCGGATCAAACAGGCGGCAACGCTGGAGGATCCCCAGCTGGCGACGCTTTACTTCCAATTCGGCCGATACTTGTTGATCGCCAGTTCGCGGCCCGGTTCACAACCGGCCAATCTGCAGGGAATCTGGAACGATCGTGTGAAGCCGCCGTGGGACAGCAAATGGACGGTCAATATCAACACCGAAATGAACTACTGGCCAGCTGAAGTTGGAAACCTGGCCGAATGCCAGGAACCGCTTTACGACCTGATTGCCGACTGTGCGGAAACTGGCCGACAGACGGCCCAAGCTCACTACGGGGCTCGTGGATGGGTCCTTCATCACAACACCGATTTGTGGCGAGGCACGGCTCCGATCAACAATAGCAACCATGGGATCTGGGTGAGCGGTGGCGCCTGGTTGTGCCACCACCTGTGGGATCATTACCGGTTCACCGGTGACCGGGATTTCCTGAGAGAAAAGGCATACCCGTTGCTAAAGGGTGCCTCACTCTTTTTTCTGGACTACCTGGTCGAGGACCCCAAGACCGGATGGCTCATCAGCGGTCCCTCGAATTCGCCCGAGATCGGTGGGCTGGTCATGGGGCCCACGATGGACCACCAGATCATCCGCGACTTGCTCACCAATACGGCGGAGGCTGCAGATCTGCTGAAAAAGGATCCTGAGTTGGCTCAGGAATTGCGTAAGACGTGCTCACAAATTGCTCCGAACCAAATTGGACGGCATGGACAGTTGCAGGAATGGCTGGAGGACAAGGACGACCCAAAGAACAAACATCGCCATATTTCACACCTGTGGGGATTGCATCCGGGTTGGGAGATTACGCCACGCGGTACACCCAAATTGAACGAGGCCGCCAAGCAATCGCTGTTGATGCGAGGGGATGGTGGTACGGGCTGGAGCAAGGCCTGGAAGATTAACTGTTGGGCGCGGTTCCTCGACGGCAATCATGCGCACAAGATGCTGGTGGAGGCATTGGCCGGTAATACTTTCCCCAATCTGTTCGATGCGCACCCACCCTTTCAGATCGACGGCAACTTTGGCGGTACGGCAGGAATCGCTGAAATGTTACTGCAAAGTCACTCAGCGGAAATCGAATTGCTGCCCGCACTTCCGGCCGCCTGGCCGAAGGGCAGTGTGCAGGGCCTGCGTGCTCGGGGCGCTTTTGAAGTGGATATGTCATGGGAGGACGGCCGTCTACTCACCGCGACCATACGATCGCTCAGGGGAAACCCCGCTCGCGTCCGATATGGACAGGAGACTCGCGAGATGCGGGTGCCTTCAGGGGAAACGTGGAATTGGACAGATGAATGAATAATGCCGGCACCTCAATCGCGTGTCGCCACACGTTTACGATCCGTGTCCAGTCAGTTCCATCGTTTCCGATGTGCGTCGACCGTCCCCGTGTCCCATCGATTCCATTCTAGCCGCCACCCGATCGACGGTGGTCCTCCCGGTCAATGACTCAGCGGATTCTGCGAGAAACGGATGCCGAATCAAAACCGTCCTTGAGATAGGCGTTCCATTTACGCCTCGCTTTCTCGTTATCTGGATGCCGTCGATCGTTCGCCGCCGCGGACAAAGACCGAAATTCTTCCATGCCGCCGTATTCCTCAGGCGGACCGGCCATCAGACCGTCCGCGCACCGCGCGGTCTTGCCTTCCCATGCCCGAAAACAATATCCGAGGAATTCAATTCTCAAGTCCCAGGCAAGAGAATTGCCGTAGACGCACTCAAACGTGAAACCGGGCTTCTTCGGTCGGAGAATGTCGCTGAGAAGGCACTTCGAGTCGTCAAATTCCGCCTCACGAAAATCGTGCGAACCGACGTCATTTCCCGGTCCATAGACGCGGCCGTCGACACGAAAGCGATGAATTTGATCTCCTGACCAACCCATCGAAATCTGAATGCAATCGTGCACGGTAGAGAGTGGACAATCGTCGAATTCAAAGAGTCGCCAGATCACGGGATCCGATCCTGATACCGTGACATGGAGGCATGTGGCAGAAGGGGCAGCAAGGTTCAGGGGAACCTCGGGCGTATTCGCCAGAATCGCGTCGAGCGTTCGCACCTGTTGCCCCACAGCGAGTTTCCCTCGAATCGCAACGACGTCGCGAATGAAGGCAAGTTGAGCGGCTGTGACGGATAACTTGCACTTGCCCGTTATATGGAGTCGCATCGCCGCTCGGATTTCGGGGATCAACTCCGCGATCAACCGTCGCTGCGGTTTCGTCAGATCGACGGTAAGGAGTTCATCACCCGAATAGGTGACATCCGAACTGGCCATTGGTTTCGTGAACCGTTTCTTACCGCAACTCTCTTTGCACATCCTCCACCTCCCTCATCTCTGACATCGTTCAGAGAGTCTCCCCGTCGTCGGCCGGAACACGCTTCCCGACTTCCCATCAACTTTCCATTCATCCTCCAGATGTTTGACGTTGCGTACGCTCAGACAGTCCTGACAGACGGTCGCCTGCGGATTCATGAAGAAAACGAACGTGGTTGGGCACTACCGGCACATGCGGTTGGTGTCGCAGTGAAAAGCCGGCCTCCCGACACTCAGCGGGTATGTGTCAGCGAAGAGTTTGGTCCAGCGGAGTCGTGATTGTAGCTCGTGGTCCGATCCCTGGGGCCTACATCGACTGGTTTGAGGCGATTCGTGTCCTGGCTCGACTCTTTACCCGCTCATACTGTCCATTTATTTTTGTCGACGCCGCCACAAAAATGCAAGAGAACTTCCCGGAGGACCGAGCCTCGCGGAGCCAGATTGCCATCCGAAACTTTCTCTTGGGCCTGGTTTTGAGCCACTATCATCGAGCGTGGGGATCGACGACTGCCCGTCCAGGCGAACTGGAAAGTCCGGTTTTTTTCCGGCAACCGTCACGTCCACGCCGGTCATTTGCGACTCAACTCGTAGAATAGCGTCCGGTATTTCGGTCCTAGACGAAACGTCTGTGAACCGTCACTGCCCGTCTCGAATCGTACCTCCTGTGCTCGTGCACCGCGAGGAGTGAGCGCGTACACTTGCAGCGCCGGATGAGCGATGGGGAGGGTTAAATCGACCGAAATGCCGTTGACCATGGTTGGAGCCTCTCCCCAATCGGTCCCGACACTTGTCCGATCGGCGTTCCACCCCATGTCGCGATTTTCCGCGTTTCCGACAAGCGTCAACAGAATCGACTCCGACTGTTCGAGCGGCTTACCATCGTGACTCGTCGCAATCGCGACGGCATAATTCCTCTCTATCTCGCCAAACTTCAGTTGCCAGGAGCCAAGTTGAAGAGATTTTCCGCCCACGAATCCCCAGGCAACACGAGTCTGGGGCGTATTGATCAGCACGTAACTGTCCTGCGGATTTCGCGCATCCCACAACAGCTGCTCGTCCGCCGATCGAATCAATCGATGTTCAGCTGTGGACAGCTGTTGGGCTGTCGGCGGCTCGAACGACTTTCCCTCGTCGAGCGCCGGGTCCATTCCGACCTTGTATCGCAAGGCGACCGCGCCGAGTCCGTCACGCCGCGAGGGTGACACGGCGACCGATCGACTGAGCGCAGGCAGGTCGGCGCGCCGGTAGAGGTTCGCCAGGGCCGCGACCAGGGCCAATTTCACCGGCTGACCGTTGAATTCAAAGAAACCGAGCAGTTTGTCCGTATTCCATTCATCCCCGCCGCTCTGATACGTAAAGAAGAAGACGGCATCCCAGTCCTGCAAGCTCGCGGTCACCGCAGCGACCGGAATCGCATCGGCCGCAAAAAAACTCGGCTCACCCACGTTCCATTCGCTGAACGTAAACGGCTTTCCATTTATCCGCCAGGAACTTCGCATCAACAAGTTCACGCGAGGCCACTTGTCCTGGAACGGGAACGGGACGAGTGACTCGCTCTGAACCAGCCAATTCTTGCTGTCCCATGGCTTGCCGGGAAAAACTGGATGGTGCCAGTATGCATGAATGTCCGTGTAATCGGCCAGCTCGTCGAGAATCTGGATCGGTTGGTAATTGGCCTGAGTCGTGGTAATCGGTACGCGAATGCCAATCTCTTTCTTGAGCAACCGAATGGTTTGTCGATAGAAATCGGTCTCGGTGTCGACCATAAACTGGTTGAAATCACTCTGCGATTGGTCCGAGGCATTGAATCCAGGCAAGGCCACATTCAGCCTCTCTAACAGCTGCCCTTCGGGCAAGGCTACGGAGCTGCCGCCCTGAATCCACCGCAAATCAGTGATTTCCACGGCCGCCTGATCACCGCCGAGATCAAACGCCAAGCGGGCGCCACCACGTTCGTCCCGGGGTGGTTGAAACCGATAGCGAAACGTCTTCCAGTCCTTCGACAGCTCCACACCTTCAGTCAGCCCTAAGGACTCCCACTTGCCGGATCGCGTTGTGGCAACATTCATCGAAAGGTGACGCGGGCTATCGGAACGAGCGCGAAACACAAGCTGGTACGTCGTATGCTCGAAGAGGTCAACTTGGGGTGACGAGAACTGCTGGTGCCAACCCTGTGCGGCTTTGACCTCAGGAGCCAATCGGACGATGGTGTCGCTAGATTCCGTCCGAACCGTTATTTTGATCGGTGCCTTTCCCTTGTTGTCCGACAAATTCCAATCACCCACGTTTCCCGGCTTCCAGCGACGGGACTCCGCGAGTACGCGTTCTTCCATCGTCTCGCCATCCGTCCACGCTCGACGCAACCTGTCGGAATCCACGTACTTCTCTTTGAGCCATGTGTTCCAGCGATGAGTAATGGCCGAACGGTAGGGATCCGGCGCCGACAGCAGGGCAGAGGGGCCCGCCTCGGAGAACTTATTTTCGTTGCATAGCTCGATCATCGCGATCCCCGGATCGTCCGCTCGTCGCAACTTTCGATAAGGATTGACGTGCTGCAAATACTCCCGACAAAAACTCCAATACGCCTGCTGGATCTCGGGTTGGAAATGCAAAGCATGCTTGTCGCGGGTCAGGTAGTGCTGCTTCCCTATTTCGGGCCAACCCAGCTGGCGGCTGACCGAACGTCCTACGTGCATATTCAGGTTTACGTAAATGCCGTGTCGATGAAGTTCAGCCAACAGGAAGTCGAGCCGGTCGACTTGTTCCCGGTCAAACGTACCATCCGGCCGTAATAGTCCACGCGGAGCAAACTGCGTGTCGTGGTGATGAATGCGCACGCCATTGATACCGAGTTTCGCCAGGTGGGCAGCAACTTTCTCTGCCTGGTCGTGCGTTGGGAAGTTTGCCGCGAAGCAAAGATTCACCCCCCAGATTCGCAGACGGCCCGATTTCGTGGCAAAGTGGCCGTCGACGATGCGGACAAATCCGTCTTCCCCGGCTGCCGCTGGTGACAGGTAGGAGAAATCAGTCGCCGAATGCGTCGCGTCATACCCGGGTATCACGAATGGAAATCGGTCGGAGGCCGATGAACACTCCAAAACGGCCGCCAAGAGCAGAAGGGCCGACAGGATGCTCCGAGTCGTCACGTTAAACATGTTATGAACCTCTCGAGGGGCACGAATTCCTGCTGCCGTAGTGACCGGCGATTGGTTCCAATTCTCGCCTGACGAATCCCACTTGGCAAACCCCCATTCATACAAACTCACCCGTCCCGTTCCGAAATATCTCGAATCTCCACCGGAAACTCGCCCTGGGTGGAACGTGCCTTTCTTGGTATCATGGTTCCAACAGAACGGCCACCGCGGCGCACTGCCTTTGCGGTTCCGTGGAATCACAAACCCACCCAATGCATCACCCCTGATTCGAGTCAACGATCGCCAAGTCGCGAGCCACCCGCATGCCGACCACTGCACGCTTCTCTTGGCAACGAACGCTTCGTCCCGAAAATCGCTTCCAAATCCCGTTGCTTATGAGGTGAAAGATGACCGGAAAAAAACAACTGTCGCGGCGGAAGTTCTTCCATCATGCTGCCGCCACCGTCGCACTGCCCTATTTCATCCCGTCCGGAATTCTGGCTGCCAAGGGTCGACTTGGACCGAACGACAAAATCGGTGTCGCCGGTATCGGAATCGGGCGACAGGGCGGGGCCTTGATGGGCAGCTTCTCCAAACAGCCGGACGTACGGGTCATCGGAATCGCGGATGTAAACCTCCCGCGAGCCCAGGCGAACACGAAAAAGTTCGGCGGCCAGTTTGCCTTCCAGGACTATCATCGGATCTTGGAGCGCGCCGATGTCGACGCCATCGTGACAGCGACCCCCGATCACTGGCGAGCCCTCGTCTGTATTCATGCCGCCCAGGCCAATAAAGACATCTATGCCGAAAAGCCCATGACGCTGACCATCGTCGAAGGCCGTCGCATGGCCCAGGCCGTGCGAAAGTACGGTCGCGTGTTTCAGACGGGAAGCCAGCAACGGTCGCAACCCGAGAATCGCTACGGTTGCGAACTGGTTCGCAACGGCCGAATAGGAAAGATCACCAAGGTCATTGGGCACAATTATCCAAGCCCCTGGTACGGCAAGTTCGCCGGTCAACCCGTGCCCAACGGATTGGACTGGGATCGCTGGTGCGGGCCAACCAAGGTAGTGCCGTACCACAAAGACATCTACACGCCACGTGCCCAACCGGGCTGGATCTCATTCCAACCCTATTCCGGTGGCGAAATCACCGGATGGGGCGCTCATGGAATCGATCAAATCCAGTGGGCACTTGGGATGGACGAGACCGGCCCGACGGAAATCTGGGTCGAGGGCCCCCAGTACAACCCGCCAACCTACGAAAAGCCGACAGGCCGAGGGCCGGGCGAAAAGCAATGCAGCCAGCCGGTCATTCACTATCGATATGCCAACGGAATCGAAGTCGTGCTGGACAACGGCAATCCCGGAGGCGGTATCTTCCACGGCGAAAAGGGCAAGATCGAGATCTTCCGAGGTCGCGTCACGTCCAACCCGGCCGAAGTGGTGAAGGTGCCGATTCGCGACGACGAGCTGCGGCTCTACAAAAGCGCCAACCACCATCGGAACTGGCTCGAGTGCATCAAGAGTCGAGCCCGCTGTATTGCCGATGTCGAAATCGGCCACCGCTCGACCACCATGTGCCACCTTGGGAACATCGCCCGTTGGCTGGGCCGGCCACTGAAATGGGACCCCGCAAACGAGACGTTTCCCGGCGACCCGGAAGCCAACGCCCTCCTCAGTCGGCCGCGCCGCAAACCGTACGAACTCCCATCCATTTAAAAAAAGGGGTCAGGACC